>JAUMZX010000153.1 GCA_030527905.1 Cardiobacteriaceae bacterium | reverse complement strand
GGTTGTTTTATCTGGGACACCAGCATTTTTTTTATCTGGGACACCATCCATAGCTATATTTTGCTGTTGATATGTATCTTTACTCATGGCGTATTCACCATTTCGGGAAGCATCTCTCCGGCCAAAATGCTGTCGGGTAAACTACCCATCCTGTGTTCTGCGGCATATAAGACGGCAGTTTTTTGTAACACAGCATCACGACCAACGAATTCCCATTCAGAAGGTATATGAAAAAGGCGACGTAATGGTTTGCCCAATTTTGTTTCAAATTCTCGGAATTTATCATAGGTAATAAATTTCAACTAAGCGTAAGGTTTTACCCGCCGCACAAGATTATCGTATTCTGTGAGTATATCCGCGAAGTGGAAAGAATAAGGATTCCGAAAAGTGAGTGAAATAAGCGCTGGTCGTCTAGCGGTTATAGGATTAATAACGATATTAGAAGCAGTGGAAGTCAGATTGTCAGCAATCTCACGAATGTCATCAAGCATATTTCGAATATCACTAATTTCTTCTTCAATACGAATCAAATGCCATGTTGCATATGGGCAACCTGCAATATAACCCTGCACCAATTCATTAACGCCTCTTGCCGCTTCGAATAAGCCGATAATTCGGCTTTTATTTTTTACACTTTGCTTGCGATCATTATTATCATCTTGAGAAAATTCACCAGTATCTAAGATGCCTTCCTCATGATGAGTATTACTGGAACGACCCATTAAGAACGCGTAGCTTTCACGCATATGGTATTCAATACTGGCAGTAATAATGCCGGATGAAGGACGATTGGATAACAAACGTGCTGGCACAGATGGATTAACTTTTTCTTTTGCCTGCCGCAACGCACGATCTTTTTTACGTTTTTGTAGCATTTCTTCTCGCATTTCATCTGCATCTTCTGAAGATTCTGCCGCATCGCGTATTTCACGTTCTTCTGCTGGAGAAAGAAATACATCTTGTTCTGCTACAGATGCTTGCTCATGTAATAGTTCTGATGCAATAGTCTCATCGGATGATTTACTGCGTAGTACAGTAGAAGATGAATGTACTGCGCCAACATGGGGATCAGGAGTGATCTGCGCCAATCCTGGAGATTCGTCAACATCATGTGCCAGATTTTTATTTACATTATCGCTGGACACAGATAGAGCAGACTTATCTGCCTGGTCATCAGGGTTAAGTGTATTTGGTATATCGGTCATATTGACACCTCGTGTTATAGAAAAAAGGATGAAAGTTTGGCACCCGGGATGCCACGAAGATTCGGAGTAAGTTTGAGACCCGGGGTCTCACGGAAATCTGCGGTAAGTTTGGCACCCGGGGTGCCACGAAGGTTTTCAAACATCATGATTTTTCTCCTTCATCAGACAAGCGTAAATGACCAGAAATAACTAACCCCTTTATTTTATTCATGTCATTTACACCAAGACTTAAATAATCATGATGATAATTGGGATAATCCGCTCCCGTAATGAATTGATCTTGTAGGATATATTTATTTCCTGATGCGCAGCCAATCAGAATCGTGCCATCTGAAATTTGTAAATTGTCTAGTTTCTCTTGATACTCTTTATCTTTTACAATCGATTCTTGATTTGTTGCGTTGCTTTGTCCCGTTATTTCGCGGTAATGCTTCAACTGTCCCCCTCTCCAGACGAGTTCACCTTTCGAAGCACGGTAAATCAAGGTATCCACAAATTGCAGTGGAGAATTAACATCTCGGTCAATGAGTGATGTCAGAATGATACTGGCATCATCAGCATCAATTTGGTAACGGAAAGATTTGTCTTGTTGATAGGTATATTCTCCTAGTTTCAAGCGGTTAAGAATGTGATGCGCAGATTTTTTACCGTATTTCTTGTCTAGCTGCTTCACCAGCTTGTTCAGAGGTTCATCACACAAAAATGCAAAACGTGGATTTTCATCCCTTCCCCCAGACCCCCAACCCTGTATGGATGTATTATTATTAAAACCTTTGGTTTTAATTCTACTTTGCGTGGGTGCGCACGCGCGCGTATGCGTGGACGCGCACGTGGTTTTATATATATCATCCCCAGTTTCCTCGTTGTCAAAATTCTTTACAGCGGGAGTTTTCTCGCTGTCAAAATTCTTTACAACGGAGCGTTCCTTATCTTGTAAATTCTTGGTTATATGATTTGTAGAGGTGTTACGAAAGTAATGGCTTCTTATTATCAGATTGCGGCCATATTGAGCTAAACGTTCTGTTTTGCTTTCGGCACTATTAATAATGAAAGCCATATAGTCTGGATCCAGCTCCATTGTTTCTTCCAGTGTGAGTGGACGCTCGTTTATTGCGTAGCTGTAGCGAGTAGGTAAGTTGTTTTTGTGGACAGTATCTAAAATGGTGAGCCAGCGAGTGGCGCGTAAGATTTTGTTACAAGCAATGATGACAGGTCGTGATTTATTCATAATATCTGCCAGAGTACTTTGGTCAGGCATTTGTTGAATATGGTTACCCAAGCTAGCCATTCGTAGCTGACACCAATAAATCTTGTCGTCACTATTGAGGCAGGAATCAAAAAGCAGCATACCAGGCACATTGATTGTACTGGGCCCAGAAAAAGCAATCAGATCTTCGCGATGTTCGACTTGACGTACAAACTGTTGTAGATCTCGCAAACGTTGCATATCCGTATTGTTTGTTGTCATACGCATCATCGTCATGATTCGTTACCTTTTTTGTTGGCGAAAAGGCTACTGTTATCTTTATAGTAGTAGTGATATATCTGGTTAATATCAATACCAGAATTCTCGGCTAGATAGATAAGACAGCGCAGATGGGTCATACGAGATTGAATGGTATTTTGCATACCAAATTTATTATGAAGCTCAGATAGTATGGTGTAATCTTCCGCACTGATACGAGATGGTCTGCGGCGTATAGCCTCAATCTTAAGTTTTTGCCTTAGACGATTAAAATCATTGTGTGACATTGAGCCGTAATGCTGCATGATTTCGCGTGACGCACCGTATTGCAGCGCCTTTTCCAATAAATTATCTCGGTCACGATGTTGTAAAATATTTTGGATAGCAAGATTCAGTGCACGGTTATTAAACATGATGTCTAAAAAAGGACTCCGTGCTAAGGTGTACCACTCATCTAGGTTGATAAGCGATAACTGCTGTAATGTGTCGTCGCTAATGCCCATTTGCTGATGTAGAGGAGTACCATGTTTTGCTGCTGAAATAACTTCCATGAGCACGGCCAGCCGTAGCCGGATATTGATTTCTTGTCCGACATTCATTGTCCCTCCACATGCATTTCGTTGGCATAGATAAAACCGAGATGCTCATAAATGAGTCGATCTGCGACCATCAGACTACGTAAAGCAATATCATCATTTTGATATTGGAAATTGATAAGTCCGGTTAAACAAGCCATTTGATGGCTGTTATATAGCGCGGCATATTCTTGCCATAGCCGTCTTAGATTTGTACGTGAGCGACCTAGTTTTGTGTCATGTTCGTCCTCAGAAATATCAAATCCGTTATCTAAGTAATAGAGTAAAAGATTCACACAATACAGCGCTGCATATTGCTCACCAGGATTGGCATTTTGTATCCATTGATGGAGCTGTTGATAAGATTCTTCTGCATCTAAGAATAAAAAGTAATAAGGCGGGTTATCGTATGATGCGATACCATCGTCTTCTCCATTAAAAACAATCAGCGATTTAAGGATGTTACTGCTATCCAACTGATCTAATAGCATTTGCATCCTTTGTACACATTGTTCGTGTGTTTGCTGGTTGTATTCAGCGTTGGATAAAGCTACATCGGGTAATGTGAGTGGTGGATGCCGCTGCAAGGTATTAGCTCTGGCACGAGCTTGTGCCAAACGCGCTTCTATGTTGTCTGCTTCAGATGACGTAGGATTATCCGGATAAGGTTGTTGCGGTTGTTTTGCCGAAATATCCGCATCTGTATTATGAATATTGTCAGTATCACGCTCATCATTATTATTAACAGTAGCTGACTTTTCTCTAGGTTTACGAGGAGTTGGAAATGTAGCAGGAGGATTTGTTGATGTTGTGGCCAACTGTGCAGACAATTCTTCTATTGGTTTTTCTTGGCCAACTGCACCGGTTTCTGCAACGATATCCAATTCATAGCGGATGGATTCGGCGGTCCATCTTTGATCGAAAGACATGAGAACATCACTCAAGCGGTAGAGATAATCCTCAAAAAAAAGATCGATATTAATGGGCGTGGAAGCGTCTTCTGAATCGTAATTGCTTAACGTATTGAAAAATAGATCAACACCTTGCTCAACACTATAAGTATAAGAGTATTCTTGTACCAACCAATCAAGCCATGTTTTTATATTTCTTAGCCATACCCTCAATTGCTGGATTTTTAATTTTCCCATCCCCGCATCAAGGGCAAAAGGAATGACCTTTTCTAAACAATCATAGGCAAACATTAGTTCCGTTATGACCCTATGGTTGATACTGGTCCAGCCCAGCTTATGGATATGTGCAACCAGTTCGCGGTTGGATACATCCTCAACCTTGAATGCCTGTAGATACATTTCACGAATACTATGAACAGCTCGTGCTTTGTCGATAAACGTCATTGGAGAGCGCTCGTCGTTTTCGGCGACTTGTTTGATGAGAGAGTCTAGGTCATTCGTGTATGATACGTAGCTACAGTGCTGGATTCGTAGCTTTTCTGCTTCGTCGTATTCTCCCGCATCCTTATATTCTTGGTACAGTTCTTTTAGTATAGTGAGCCGTGTATTACCACCGTTATATAGCGTGTACTGTTCTTTACCAGGCAATCGAGTGACGGTTAATATGGTTTGTAGCCCAATACTTTTGATGGACGCCTTAATGCTATCGTAATTTTCTCCTCGTGAATGACGAGGGTTAACGTGTGATGTGTTAATCTCGAAAATATCAATTGGAGACCTGTGCAAAACTCTCCAACTCATCCACTCATTCATTTTTCAACACAAATG
>JAUMZX010000152.1 GCA_030527905.1 Cardiobacteriaceae bacterium | reverse complement strand
TTCCACCAGTGGACATAATCTTTTGTTTTGAGGGCTAATTCTTCTAGTGATTGATAAACCTTGTGAGAAACACCTTCTACAGCCTTACCATTAGCAGTCAATGTAATACCTGATTTATTGATAGTAACAGCTTCTTCAGGGAAATCATCGATAAAGAAGAAACCTTTTGCAATTTCATTTGCAGTTAAAACAGCACCTTTGTATTGGCTTAAATTCCATGTTAAACGGTAATCATTTGTTGCACCGATGGTCATAGCTTTACCATTGATATCAACACCATCGAGATTACGGTTTTCTTTTTTAGGTTGAACATTCGGTGTTGTGATTTTAGGTGTGTTAGAAACAGTTACATATTCACCATTTGGGAACGAAATAACTTGTTTATACGTATTTTTAAATGTAGTATTTGCTAATGTTGGTTGACCAACATAAAAAATATCAGGTAAAACATAATCACTTGATGGATTAGCATTAATTGCATTTAATAAGGCTGCATTACCTTTAATTGTAGCAGAACCATTTTCATTATAAACAACAGTGTAGTATTGTTGATTTAATTTGGCAGAAGCCTCTTTATCAACCTCAAATCCACTAGGAAATGCGTCTCTAAATTCAACTGATTTAACTTCAGGACGGCCACCTTTAATTAAACTTGGATGTAATACCCACGTTTGAGTCGAACCTTTGATAACCATAGAGCCATCTGTAGATACTCCGTCAGTATTAACGACATCTTTAGTAATTTTAGGTTCTTGTTTCACTTCCACTGTATGAACACCAATTTTAACGTGAACTCTTTCAGGAACATCTACTAGAGGTTTTTCAGTTGGTGTAATCGGTGTGTAGGTTTCAGGTGGGAATGTAATCACTTTAGGAGAAACATGAACAGGTGTTACATGAGTCGGTTCTACTGGTGTAGGTGGGACTTCCTTTTCTTTTTCAGGGGTATAATTCTCTGGAGTCGGTGGAGTTGGTTCTTTTAAGTTTGGAACAACTTTATCAACTGGTGGTGTTGGAGCTGTTGGGGATTCAGGCGGAGTATTACCTGTTGGTCGAACTGATTTGATTTCGATTGGGGAAGGTGTTTCAACTTTAATAATTGTTTTACTGATACTTCCTTCAGCTCCAAAGTCAGCTCTAGCAACAGCTGATGAATTTCCTCCAGCAGTATTTCTAAGAGAAGTTGAATAAGTTCCATTTTGAACTAATAAGGCTGTTCCGTCAGGTGATGAGCTAAGTCCATTCAAAGCATTTCCTGAACGATTAATACCGTATGAATACCCAAGTTCTTCATCACTAGCTACTTCACTTGTTGAAGATTTCATTCCCCCACCAAGTCCTAATAATTTACCATAATCACCATCTAAGTATTGACCACCATCAATGTCAGACATTAAGTTAAACCAAATAACATTTTCGTCATTATTATCAGGCTTATCTAGAGAGATAACGGTACGAATAGCGTCAGATTTTTGGTTAACACTGCCGACAGTTCCACCGTCAATGGCGTTTACTGCTTTATCTGCATTCCAAACTGCTACTTCACTACCATTATAAGCTGAATGTAATCCTGAAGGGTCTGACTGGAATAAAACATATCCGTCATGAGATTGTCCGTCCATTGTTTTAATCAGATTAGGAATACGGTACCATGTCAATGTCTTAGCAATAAAGAACTTAGTCGCTCCACCTGTGCGATAATCATAGGTATTACCCCAAATGTCATTATTATCGCCCGGAGTAAACGTGCGTAAGCCTGCACCTTCTAAATCAACGTCTCCCCACTTGACTTCATTAACTACTTTACTTTCATCAACGTTACCACGTAAGATTACGCCTGTACCGTCTTTAGTTAAGTTTCCTGTACCTACCACTTGTACACCGTTTGATAAGGTAACAGGGTTTAACATTGTTGCTGAACCGCTTGGAGTATGTCCGTTTTCATTAGGAACAGAACTAGATGTATTAGCTACAGCTTCATTCCATTTTTGAAGATTAGTTTCAGAAATTGTAGCATGATCTGATAAATGAGCATTATTGTCATCTACAATAGCCTTATCTTTCGCATAATCACCTGTATAAGTTAGTCCACGAGCTTCCATTACTTTTTTATTGTAGGCTTGAGCTTCTGCATTTTGGCTGTCAACAGCACTTGATTGGGCTTGATATTCAGCTAATGCTTTTTCATATTCTGCTTTAGCTTTAGCGTTTTCTTCAATAGTTAAAGATGCAGATACAGATGTTTTATCATATTCTGCTTTAGCTTTTGCATACTCCTCTTGTGCTTTTTTGTTGCGTTCTGTAACAGCTGCAAGTGCTTCTTCATTACGTTTTCTAACACCTTCATTATAAGCAAGGACATCTGCAACTTCTTTTAATTTTACTTGATACTCTGCATCACGTCTATCATTTTCTACCTTTGCAGTCGCATCATTTTGAGCATTCGTTTCTTCTGCTTTAGCTTTTTCATTGGCATTGATTTGATCTGTCTGTGCTTGACCTTGAGCATTACGTTGTTCTACTGCTGCTTGACCTTGAGCATTGACTTTAGCAACACGTTCTTTTTCATCTTGATTATCAGCTTTAATTTGAGCATTCGTTGCTTCTGCTTTTTTAATTTCGGCAGTATTATCTTCTTTTTCTTTGGTTGCACTCTTAACTTCAGCTTCTTGTTTCGCTAAGTCTTCCTTAGCACTATCTAAAGTATCGTGTGAAACTTTATCTCCTTCCGAAACATCAACACCTTGTGCTTTCGCATCACTAACGGCTGTATTTAACGTTTCAGAAGTAACTGGTTGAGTGATTGAACCTTGTGACGTATTCGCTTGACTCTCTAAGGCTTTATTTTCAGTATTATCTGTTGCTTGAACAGTTACTGCTGTTGCATTTGTTGTTATTGCTGTTGTTGTTTCATCTGCAGAAACGCCTTGAGCAAGAGCTGCCGATGCAATGATTGCAGCTGATCCTAATGCAATTTTACCTAACAAAGCTGAGTGCGTGCCTGTTTTGAATTTACGGATTGAAAAAATTTGTTTTTGTTCCATTTTTTTTTCCTTTATATCTTTATTTTCAAACAGTTTAAAGACATGCTCAGGTCAAAATATTTTAATGATTAAAACGTTTAAAGCGTGTGCTTAATCAGCCAATAAAGGTAAGACTCGCTCCAAACAATAATGTGAATAACGATGTGTCACTTCCAGTATCAGGAAGGTTTTTCTCTTGATTGTTTACTATCTGTTTATCTTTTGATTCCATAACTGATTGATGTTTAGAATAACCCACAAAAGTTCCTTGTAACGAAAAGATAGGTAGTGATTGATTGGCATCATTTTGTGATAGTTTTTCAATTTGTCTTGTTTCTTGAAGATTTGGCATTTGAGCTTCAAGAAACTCTAAGCGTTCTGTTTCATATTTTAGCTTTGTCAAAATTATCAATAACTTGGTTTTAGTAGTGGTAAAGTTTTCTTCTGATTCATTTAGTAACTTAGTAGCATTTTCTAACTTATAAAGTACTTCTTCTAACATTCCCAATGTTTCTTTTGCTTTAGAAACATTAGCTTGTGCTTTTGAGAGACTGCTTAAAATTTTAGTCAAATTCTCTTTTGCAATTTTTAAGGAAAACTTAAATTTTTCTCCCAAAATGTGTCCAAAATATTTACATAAATCCACTTATCAATCTCACAAAAGCCAATACACTCATGGCCTTGATTTGTTAAACCCAATCGAAAGCCTCCAATTCCTGAAAACAAATCTAAGAATTTCATGTCTTTTATTCCTTTCTGACAAAAAATAAAAGGAGCTTACTTCTTCCGTAACTCCCTTGCTTAACAATTATCTTCAATTTCCGGGGCAGTAATAACTTCAAAAATTAACCAAATCATTCCTATTCCCCAAATACTTAATAACATCCACCAAATCATCTTACTCATCTCCTTTTAATTCGTTTAAACGTTGTCCCTTGGTCCATTCGGCTAATATACCATTAAAAACGTATTCCGCTATCGTTTCTGCCCTAGCCGCAAATCGCATGTGTTCTAAAGCATACTGATAGCGATTGTCAAAATAAATCATGGCATAATCACTAGCCGCACGTGATAGATCAACTTGTCTCAACTGTTCATGAACCAAACCCCAAATGTAATCTCTATCGTATCTTGTGACTCGATCCACCTTTCGATGAAAATGTTCATTGTCTCTTTTCCTACGTGTTTGACTTTCTTTCTCCTCCTCGTCCTCAATGACTGACTCACTCTCCTTAGTTTCACTCATTTTAGTCTCACTAACTTCAGTCTCACTAGGGAATGAATTTAAGACCGGCCCCGGCTGATTATGACACCCCCCTAGTGTTTTTTGAACACTACCCCCGTCTGAATTTAAGACTGGGGTAGGTTCATGTTCCAACTCCCCTAAGTAAATCTTATTAGCCAAACGTCCTTTTTCACTGGAAGATTGTTGGACTTCATCAATCAAGCCATACTTTCGTAACGTTTTCTTAATAGCCAGCAACTTAGACTTGGAGCACCCTAGAAGTGCCATGAGTTTGGAGTTGGAATAAACCAAATAGATAGCCCCATATTCATCAATCCAACCTCTACTCAACGATAACTCCAAACGGTCTTTTAGAACAGCATAAGCTACTTTAACTTCAAGTTTCATGTCCTTATATCGATCACTCTCAAACAAGAGTTTTGGGAGCTTATAATAACGCTCTGATGTTTGGTAGTGATTTGCGGTAATACGTTTCATTATTGTCCCTCCAATACTAGTAGACCAACATTTCCTAACTCATCAAATTGAATGAGTCCTTCCTCTTCCATTTCAGCAACTATCCATATCGCTTTCTCAATATCTATTCCCATGGTAGCCATGAGATAACACATCATGATTTGACGTGATGACTGTTCATTTTTTTGCATGATTCCCCTCCTAAAAATAAAAAAAAAGCGAGAACACTTATTAAAATGTACTCGCTCACATAAAATATATTCCTACAAATACAAATGTTGAAGAAATAGTAATTCTACACAGTATATTTATATAAAAACAAAAATCCT
>JAUMZX010000151.1 GCA_030527905.1 Cardiobacteriaceae bacterium | reverse complement strand
TAAAAGCAAACAAATCTCAAAAATGTAAACAACGCTCCGATTTCCTACATCTAAAGTGAAAATGTTGTTAAGATTTTCAGAACATAAAAATTTTGCTTCTATCAAATTGTTATACGACAAAACGCATCTATCTCTGGTATGATGCCCGCCTTCATTTTCTATGAAAACAGTATGGGCTTCGCATTTTTACAATCTTTTCTTTTTGATTATGGCTATTATGCCGTTTTCGCTGTATTAGTCATTAGTGGTATGGGATTACCTTTGCCAGAAGATATTACACTCGTCACTGCTGGCATCATTTCCGCCCTCAGCGATAAAGACGTACATCTTATGTTCGTAGTATCTTACCTAGGAGTCCTGATGGGCGATTGGGTCATGTATCTAATTGGTTGGAAATTTGGGCCACATTTACGCCGTACCCGCTGGTTTTCGAAAATTCTCACTCCTGAAAGAATGATACAAACGGAAGCGTTATTTCACCGTTATGGCAATCGCGTTATCTTTGTGGCACGCTTTCTCCCTGGTCTGCGCGCCCCTATCTATGTCATGACAGGTATTAGCCGACACGTCAGCCTATTACAATTTACTCTGATGGATGGATTAGCGGCAATATTATCTGTCCCCCTATTTGTCTACGTTGGCTACTACGGTGCAGAAAACCACGAATGGCTAGTCAAAAAAATGCACGAGTTCAAATATGTCACCGCTGCTGCCATCGTAGTTGCTGCCGGTATGATATTTTATGCACTTTGGCGCCGTAAACGCCGTCGAATATTCTTTCGCACAACTCGTGCACGACTTCGCCAACAGCGCAATAAAAAATTACAACAAAATTAATCTACTAAACGTATATAAAAATCTAATGCTGCTTCATAAAATTAAGCGTTTCTTCCGCACTAGGAATAGAAGGTTGCGCTCCCATTTTTTGAACAGAAAGTGCTGCTGCGGCTTGTCCATATACAATGGCATCATTTAGTGAATGTCGCTGCATAAGCGCCGTAGCAAAACCTCCATTAAATGTATCGCCTGCAGCTGTAGTATCAATAGCATTCACACAAAATGCAGGATGAAAACGCCCTGCCCCTTGCTCACTACTATATACACCTTGTGCTCCCAACGTAGTCAATACTGTTTTAATGCCCTGTTGGTGTAAAACAATAGCAGCGCTAGCCGCACTTTTTTCGTCATGTACAGAAATACCGCTTAAGATTTCTGCTTCAGTTTCATTCGGCGTGATGATATCAATATTTGCCAATAATTCCGCTGGTAGAGTTTGCGCTGGTGCAGGATTTAGAATCGTACGCACACCACTTCTTCTAGCTATGGCCGCCGCACTTATAATGCCTTCTAGCGGCGTTTCTAACTGCATTAATAGCGTATCAGCATGAGATATATTTGCCTGTTGCTCTTCTACATGTGAAGCATCCAAGGCTTCATTCGCACCAGCAATCACTACGATGCTATTTTCGCCACGATTATTTAGCCAAATCATTGCTATTCCAGTTGGTCCTGAAATATTTTTACTACCACTACAATCAATACCAAGAGCTGTCAGCTGCTTTCGTAGATCGCTGCCATTGCTATCGTCGCCAAAAGCGCTGATAAATTTAACCGTTGCTCCTAGCTTAGCTGCGGCAACTGCTTGATTAGCACCTTTTCCTCCAAAAGCACGATGATAATGACTTCCCATTAAAGTCTGTCCTACTTTAGGGAACTCTGCCATTTGCGCAATATGGTCAATATTGCTGCTACCAAGAACGAGTAACGGTTTCATAATTTATCTGTTTCTTTGTCTGATACTAAAAGCAATTTATTGCTTACCACTCCTGCTCATTTCAGGGCGTCTTAAGCCGTATTTGGGCAAGTATGATTCTATTATTTACTGATAATTTTTAATGTTACTGGAATAGTGGTATCTACCTTTTCTCCTTTTAATATTTTGTCTGCAACTTCTATACCAGTTGCACCAATTTTTTCTGGCTGTTGCGCAATCGTAGCCGCCATTTTTCCGCTTTTAACAGCTTTAACACCATCATCAGTGCCATCAAAACCGACAAGCATAATGTCTTTTTTTCCAGCAGCTTGTATAGCACGTAGAGCTCCTAGCGCCATTTCATCATTCTGGGCAAAAACAGCTTGCACATCTGGTTGTGCAGTCAGAAGATTTTCCATAACGTTAAGTCCCTTGCTTCTATCAAAATCGGCAGGCTGACTTGCCAATATCTGAAAATAATGGGTTGTAGCCGCTTGTTTGAAGCCAGCTCCGCGTTCACGTGCAGTGGATGTCCCAGCTATGCCCTCAAGTTGAATTATTTTGACGCTTTTTCCCAATTTTTCGGCAATAAAATTACCTGCCATCTCACCACCTGCACGATTGTCAGAAGCAATGTGTGACATAACTTCACCTTTATTGGCAGCGCGATCTAATGTAATAACGGGTAGTTTTTTCTGATTAGCAACAGCAATAGCATTTCCAACAGCATCGCTATCAGTAGGATTGATAAGTAAAACTTTAGCACCTCTTACAGTTACGTCTTCTACATTGGCTAGCTCTTTTGCCGGATCATTTTGTGAGTCCAAAACGATTAGGTCATAGTCTAGGGTTTTAGCTTGTTGTTCTGCCCCTTCTTTCAAAGTAACAAAGAAGGGGTTATCTAAGGTAGAAATCACTAGCGCCAGCGTGTCTTTTGCAATAGCAGGCACAGAAAACCCAGCGCAAGCGAGAGCAGCCGCCAAGAATTTTTTTTGCAATTTCATTAGTATGCTCCTATGTTAAAGATTAAGTATGTTTACGGGCTAGGTAATTATCAGCGAGGACAGCGATTAAGATAACAATCGCTTTAGCGATCGTCTGATAATAGGCAGAAACATCGAGAAGATTGAGGGCATTATTCAAGAACGCAATAATGAGAGCACCAATTAGGGTTCCGGTAATCTTACCTTTCCCTCCCATTAAACTGGTTCCTCCTACAACAACGGCAGCAATGGCATCAAGTTCATAACTCATACCAGCCGTTGGTTGTGCAGATGAGAGTCTAGCAGTCACAATCAATCCTGCCAGCGCTGCAAATATGCCGCTCATGGCATAAACACAGATCAAGACTTTATCGGTATTAATGCCAGACAAACGCGAAGCCTCAATATTCCCGCCAATAGCATAAATATAACGCCTCATTGGGGTATGTCTGAGGATAAACCAAGCTAAGATAAATATACTTGCCATAATCCAGACAGGTATGGGAACGTATAAAAAATCACCAATCCCAAGAGCAGCAAACCGGTCTGCATTATCAGAAAAACCACTACTGATAGGACGACCATCAGTATACACAAGGGTCACACCGCGTAGCAGCGTCATGGTTACCAACGTTGCAATAAATGGTTGAATACCACCCTTTGCGACTAAAACGCCACTTATTGCCCCTAATAAAGCTCCACTCAGAAGTATTACGGGAAATACTAGCCAAACGGAAATATCTGCTGCAACCATCGTTGCAGCAAAAGCACCGGTTAATGCCAAAACCGATCCAACAGAAAGATCAATGCCCGCTGTAAGAATCACCATTGTCATGCCGACAGCAATAACCGCATTCACAGAAGTCTGACGAAAAATATTAAAGATATTATCTGGGCTAATAAATTTTGGATTAAGCACGGCAACAACGCTAACCAAAATTAACAATGCGATGAGCGAACGCTGCCGAATAAAAAAAGACTTGATTGAGTGATCTGACTTCATGAATTTACACCGTAGTTTCAGCAATAGCGGCTGTCAATAAAGCCTCTTGACTGACCGTATCGCGGCGAAATAAACCTGCAATTTCCCCGTGTTTGATGACAAGAATACGGTCACTTATTCCCAGAATTTCTGGCATATCTGAAGAAATCATCATAATGCCCATGCCTTCCATTTTTAACGTATTTATTAATTGATAAATTTCTTTTTTTGCCCCCACATCCACACCTCGTGTGGGCTCATCAAGAATCAATACCTTAGGCTTACTCATAAGCCCACGAGTAATAGAAACTTTTTGCTGATTACCTCCAGAAAGCAACCCAACAGCTTGTTGCAATGACGGGGTTTTTATTCGCATTTTATCAACATATTCCTGTACAACGGCCTGTTCGTGCCGCCTTTGAATGCTCCCCATTCGAGTAAAGGATGATAAAGATGAGAGCGAGGCATTATCCCGCACGCTCATTCCCAGCACTAAGCCTTCTGCTTTGCGATCTTCAGAAACATAAGCAATTCCATTAGCCAGTGCCGCTTTGGGACTCACATTATGAATTTCTATGCCATTAAGATGTAATTTTCCGCGTTGTGGTTGTAATGCGCCATAAATCATTTTTGCCAATTCACTACGACCGGCGCCCATCAAACCAAAAATTCCAAGAATTTCCCCACTGTGAAGCATAAAAGAAATATTCTGCAGACCACAACCCGAAAAATCCTCTACCTGTAATAACGCGGCTCCGGTTTCCTGCATTACATATGGATATTGTTCATCTAACGTACGCCCCACCATCATCTCAATCAATTGGGCTTCATTACATGCGCTACTGGATATTTCGGCGATAAATTTACCGTCACGTAGCACCGTTATCTCCTCACAGACCTCAAACAGTTCGGGAAGTCGATGAGAAATATAAACGATGCCTCGCCCTTCCGCTTTTAGTTCAGCTATGATGCGAAACAAAGTTCGTGTCTCACGGTCGGTGAGTGTGTCTGTCGGCTCATCCATGATAATTACACGACTATCAAAACTGAGCGCTTTGGCAATTTCCACCATCTGCTGCTCAGCAAGGGACAATCTATTTACCAATGTATTGCTTTTGTACGGGAAAGATAAACGTTGCAAAAGTTGATCAGCATCATTATAAAGCTTAGACCAATTAATCTGTCCAAAACGGCCAACGGGTTCTCGTCCGAGAAAAATATTGAGACCTGTGCAAAACTCTCCAACTCATCCTCGCATTCATTTTTCAACACAAATGAGCCTGTTTTCTGCTTATTTTCTTGCATCATCATCCCTGAACCACCCAATATCTGGGCGATTCCTCGCCTT
>JAUMZX010000150.1 GCA_030527905.1 Cardiobacteriaceae bacterium | reverse complement strand
GGAAGAAGCTGCTCATGGGGATGTTGTTTGAGTTGTGGATGTCGGAGTAATGTAAAGCAGTTTGGGGACCTTTTGCAAAGGTCTCAAAGTAGAATTCTGCCGCTCTCCAACCGAATACAATCGCATCTAGATTCAAGATAAACCGTTGGAGGTTCGGTTAGATGCCAAAGTGGGAAATAATGCTCGAATAAATTTCTATAGGGCAACCTTTCCAGGTCAAATGCTTTTTGCTTGGCAAGCCAATCTTTTAATTCTCAGATAATCTAAATGATATTAGTCTGGTACCATATACTCCGACAAGATTATTTAGTACTTTAACATTGCTCTACAGCTATTTAGTTTGCTTTCTAGGGAATATGTTACGAATAAACTATGACTGGATTATGTATAGGTATATAGAGAATTTTGATCTATGACGTTCACAAGAAATATAGTATCGCTAGATGAAATTCGATGTATTCCTACATTTGATTAGCACAACCATCTTTATCACAAAGCTAGGCTTCATCAACACACTAATATTAATAGTCACTTATCCCAATAGTCTTATGATTAAATTAGTAAAAGAAAACGGAACGCCTTGACAGATATCTATATAGCCACAAGAGATGCATCATTTCTATATAATGCGCGCAATAATATATACAAATGACCGGAGCACACACACATGAGCATACATAACGTCCCAAAATACAAAAGAATTCTACTAAAAATGAGTGGTGAAGCACTTATGGGAGATCAAGCTTTTGGCTTAGACGCCAAAGTGGTACGTCGCATTGCAGGAGAAATCCGTCAGTTAATAGAATCAGGTGTTGAAGTTGCGATTGTTGTTGGTGGCGGTAATCTTTTCCGTGGCGCACAGTTGGCAGCACTTGGTATGGAAAGAGTTACCGGCGATCATATGGGAATGTTGGCGACATTGATGAATAGCCTTGCCATTCAGGATGCACTAGAGCAGATTGATGTTCCTGTACGTGTCATGTCCGCTCTGATTATCGATCAGGTCTGCGAACCATTTATTCGTCGTCGTGCTATTCGTCACCTGGAAAAAGGAAGAGTGGTAATCTGTGCATCAGGCACCGGCAATCCTTTTTTCACAACAGATAGCGCAGCGAGTCTGCGTGCAATTGAATTAGAAGTTGACGCCATGTTTAAAGCAACTAAAGTAGATGGCGTTTATTCTAAAGATCCTAAACAATTTGATGATGCCATAAAATACGATAACCTCAGCTACCGTCAAGTGCTTACTGATAATCTCAATGTGATGGATGCAACATCCGTAGTCATGTGTCGAGATAACGATATGCCGATGGTCGTTTTTAATATGACAAAACCTAACGAAATTGTACGCGCTGTTTTTGAAGACAGTATTGGTACGGTAATTCACGCTTAAGGAGCATTTATATTTATGATTCAAGCTATTCAGAAAGATGCAGCAACACGGATGGAGAAATCTGTCAAATCTCTGGAACATGAGTTAAGTAAGATTCGTACAGGGCGTGCTAATACTAGCCTTCTTGATCATGTGCAGGTTGAATATTACGGTTCAATGGTACCACTCTCGCAAGCAGCTAATGTCGCTGTCACCGATTATCGTAGTATGACTATTCAGGTATGGGAACGTAATATGGTCAATGTCATCGAGAAGGCATTGATTAACTCTGACTTAGGTCTAACGCCTAATACAGCAGGACAAAATATTCACATTAATTTGCCTCCTTTAACTGAGGAGCGGCGTAAAGATTTAGTGAAGATTGTTCGTAATGAAGGCGAACAAGCGAAGGTTGCTATCCGTAATGTACGTCGTGATGCCAACCAGAGCGTTAAGCAACTTGTTAATGACAAGCAGGTTTCTGAAGATGATGAGCGCCGTGCAGAAGCAGATATTCAAAAATTAACTGATAAATTTGTTGAGCAAGTAGACCAAGTTCTTACAGAAAAAGAAAAAGAGTTAATGGAAGTCTGATTTTTATGACTGCTGCGCTTTTACCTCCGTCTCACGTCGCAATTATTATGGACGGCAATGGACGCTGGGCACAGCAGCACCTTCTCCCTCGCGCTTTTGGGCATAAAGCGGGACGTCAAGCAGTTGATCGGGTTGTAACGGCCTGCGCGCGGATGGGGGTTAGAACGTTGAGTCTATATGCCTTTAGTACTGAGAATTGGCGTCGCCCAGCGAATGAAATCAAAGTGTTGATGAACCTGATTGAAACGGCATTACGTGAAGAATCTGCAAAAATGCAAAGTAATAATATCCGTTTGCGTGTTTTGGGAGATCGTTCACAACTATCTGCTTCTTTATGCCAAACCATTCATGAGGCAGAGGAACTCACATCCACATGTACAAGAATGGATGTTGTATTAGCGATTAATTACAGTGGTCAATGGGCATTAATAGAAACAGCCCGCCATTTGATGCAAGCGACAACTAACAATCCTTTGTTACCTCAGGTGTTAGATGAAAAATTGTTTACCGCGTCCCGCCCAATGCCGGATTTGCCCCCCGTTGATTTGTTAATTCGTAGTAGTGGTGAAGTACGTTTGAGTAATTTTCATCTTTGGGAAATGGCTTATGCTGAATTATGGTTTACTGATGTGTTGTGGCCAGATTTTAGTGAAGTAGAACTAGAAGCCGCTTTTACTGCTTATCAGCAACGCAATCGACGTTTTGGCGCTCTGTCACAATATTGAGAAATAAGGATATATTATGCTACTTCATCGAATATTAACCGTTTTGGTCATTGCGCCATTATTTTTCTGGGTTCTTCTGTATGCCAATGATGCCTGCTTTAACTTATTCTGGTTAACCTTAGTAGCACTTGCTGCGCGAGAATGGGGCAATTTGCTACGATGGGAACCACGACGCCAATGGCTATTCGCTTTACTCAATACGGGCATCGCTGCCTTAGGACTATTATTACTGGAATATGGTACGGGAGGGGCGACATATAATAAGTTTCTTTTTTATTTTTTATGCTTCTCCACTATCTTATGGCTATTTATCGTGCCTTACGCCCTCTATCAATATAGCCGCAAACAGCAACTCAATTTTTCTAACCGTGTGCTTGCCGTTGTTGGGAGCATTATGTTACTCGCTTTTATCTGGTCAACGATTTCTATTCAACGGATGATTGGCGGTGGGGGACTACTAGGACTGTTTATTATTGTCTGGTGTAGTGATATCGGAGCGTATTTTGCAGGTCAATTCTACGGAAAGCATAAGTTAGCCAGTAATATTAGCCCCAAAAAAACTATCGAAGGATTTGTAGGAGGATTTCTCGCCGCTATGGTGGCAGCACTAATTTTGGCATTCTGCGTAAAATTGCCATTGGGTTTACATGTTTTTCTGCCTCTATCAGTTTTGGTTGTAATTTACGCTGTTATCGGCGATTTATGGGAAAGTGTACTCAAGCGCCGTATTAATATTAAGGATAGTAGCAATATTTTACCTGGACACGGCGGCATTCTTGATCGTATTGATAGCTGGTTATCTGCAATGGTTCTTTGGGCAGCAGGATTCCTTTACGCCTCTATTTTCTAGAACATATTAATATTTAGGAGAAACATGTATGTTGCCCATGTTATGGGGTATCCTCGGCTTTATTATTACTATTGGTGTTCTTGTTACTATCCATGAATGGGGGCATTTTTGGGTAGCTCGCCGCTGTGATGTAAAAATCATACGTTTCTCTCTAGGTTTTGGTAAACCTTTCTTAACATGGCGCGGTAAAACGGATGGCACACTTTATACACTCGCACCTATTCCATTGGGGGGCTTTGTCCAAATGCTAGGAGAAAGTGGAGAGGAAGCAGTAAGCGAAGCAGAAAAAAACCGTACTTTTAAATCAAAAAAAGCATGGCAACGTTTCCTGATAGCGTTTGCCGGACCAGCCGTTAATTTAATTTTCGCTGTACTCGCTTTTACCATACTTTATTTATACGGCGTACACGGATTACGCCCAGAGGTGGCATACGTGTCTGCAAATAGTATCGCTGCCCATGCTGGGTTACAACCCGGAGATTCACTTCATGCTATCGAAGGTAAAAAAATACAACTTAGTAGCGATGCACATATCGCCTTAGTCAGCGCGCCACGTAGGAACGATATTTCTGTCGTAATACAGCGAAATGGCCAGGAAGAAACATTACATATGGACTTGAGTAGCTTACGTGCTGGTGACGAACTTAAAATGGATGAATCTACGGGATTATATTTGGTTGATGAATGGCTGCCGGCAAACGTAGCAGAAGTTATGGCAGACAGTCCGGCGGAAAACATGGGTATCCGCAGAGATGACCAGATTATTGCGATTAACGGTAAAGCTCAGGACTTAATCCGTATTGGGGATACTATTGCGGCAAGTAAGAGTGGCGATAAAATCGCCGTTACCATAATACGTGATGGAAAAGAACAAACATTATATGGAATGGTAGGTGCACGAGAATACAAAGGAAAAACCCATGGGTACCTTGGTGTTAGATGGCATAAAGCCAACGTATCAAACTACGAGAGTATTGAGCGATATGACTTCGGAGCAGCACTCCAGCATGGCTGGGGCAAGGTTATTTATTACGTTCGTCTTACTTATAATATGTTTGGTAGGATGTTTGCTGGACAGGTATCACTAGATAACTTAGGTGGACCGATTACCATTGGCGATGCAGCCGGCAAAACCCTTAGCTATGGATGGGATATTTTTTTAAACTTTCTTGGCTTAGTTAGCCTATCGCTTGCAGCGATCAATCTGTTACCAATACCAATGTTAGACGGTGGCCATATGCTGTTTTACGCATTAGAAATCGTACGTGGCAAACCCCTATCCGACAAAACCATGAAATGGGCATTACGCTTTGGTGCTACCCTCGTTTATAGTCTGATGTTCTTCGTTGTACTTAAAGACTTCTGGAAATACCTGTTAACATAACTAATTGTATAATAACACTATAATCACAATAGATCATGGAGTGAAACCTGTGCCAAACCCTCCAACTCATCCACGCATTCATTTTTCAACACAAATGAGCCTGTTTTCTCCTCATTTTCTTGCATCATCATCCCTGAAATCCCCAATATCTGGGCGATTCCCCGCCTT
>JAUMZX010000149.1 GCA_030527905.1 Cardiobacteriaceae bacterium | reverse complement strand
AGAATGATTAGAACATTGATTGAAATGTGGCACAATCAAGAAGAATTTAGAGATTAGGAAGACAGAAGCTGGAACGCTTTATGAGGTTTTAGATGATTATTTTCAACAGGAAGTGTAAACAACCCGGCGATTTCTAACAACAATAAATATCTAACGCTTTCGCTTGTACCCCTATGCGTCTTTTGAATCCGTTTTATCTTACGCCAAGCAGTCCATTGACCACATTTATGTATGACTTACCCAATAATTAGAAATCACGGGAACACACTTACTTTACTATCGCTCAAGCACCTTTCTTTCGGGCAATAATTATCAGTCGTTGCGGTGGCGGTAAACCTTCTACTGTCAAACTAAAATCCTCATTCATAAAGTCTGCCAAGGAATAACGATCAATCCATGTCGTGCTACGTTGTTCTTCGCGCGTTGTTGCAATGGGATCACCAATATATTCAGGGATAAAACCCAAACGCAATAACCAGTGCCCTAAAGCAGCGGGACTAGGCAAAAACCAAACATTGCGCATGCCTGCATAACGATCCATCGGCATAAGAACAGTCTGCGCATCCCCCGCTACCACTAGGGTCTCTAAAACCAGCAAACCGCCACTACGTAGGGAATCTCGCAACTGCGCCAAGTGTTGCAATGGGTCTCGACGATGATATAACATCCCCATTGATAGTGTAATGTCAAAGTCTGTGGGCGAGAAATCATCCAGTGTCAGGGGAAGATAAGCGCAACGTTGCACACCAATTAGCTTTTCCAGCGCAAGATACTGGGCAAAATAGTGCCATGAAGGATCAATGCCTAAAGCCAAACTAGCGCCTGCCCCCAACATACGGTACAGGAAATAACCGTTACCGCATCCCACATCCAGCACATGTTTACCAGAAAAGTCGATACCTGCCGCAAGAAGCCGCGAAAACTTCAGATTGCTGCGCCATTCACTATCGATATCTACCCCATAAAGGGAAAAAGGCCCTTTGCGCCAAGGCTGCAATGCGCGAAGTTTGCTTTCGAGCGCAGCATCACTTACGCCTGAAACCCGCACCACATCCTCATTCAATTCGGTCTGCATCGCGGTCAATGCGGGTAAAGATTCAACCACTGATAACCAATCAGAGAAATGTCCATGCGACTTTGTTTGCTCTAAGGCTGCACGTACCACAGCATCTTGCCGAACCAATGTTTTTTTCAGCGCAACCGCATGTTGCCATTGCGCTAGCGCGGGATTCATACTGTTGCCACCCATGCGCAAAACTGTAACGCACGAAAACAGGGCTCAATATGATTAAAACCCGCAGTACGTAAACGGGCTTCAACAGTAGCATACGAATCTGTTTGCATCACGTGTTCTAGCGATTCTCGCTTCTGAGCAATGGCCATCTGAGAATAGCCTTGTGCTGCTTTAAAACTTTCATGCCATTGCCGTAAATGTTCCTTATCGGGCTTGGTCTTTTCAGCAATCAGTAGTGCGCCACCTGTTTGTAAAGTGCGGCGGATACGCAACAATAAAGCATCTCGGGCTTCAGGAGGGATAAACTGCAAAGTAAAACTCATCACTATCAGATTTGCTGGTAAAAATGTAAGCGTCGTAACATCCGCCTGTTGCACATTAATATTTAAAATTCCGGTGCCCTCTACATAAGCACGGAAGCGGTCAACCATCGCAGGAGAATTATCCACTGCCGTGATAGTTGCACTTTCAGGAATGAAGCGATGTAAAGCAATACTTGCACCACCCAATGCACAGCCTAGGTCGTATACCCTCCCCGACTCCGGCACGAAGTTAGCACCAATCACAGCAAACAACTGCAATAACGTAGCATAGCCCGGGACAGAGCGATGAATCATATCAGGAAAAACGGCGGCCGTACGCTCATCAAAACGGAAATCGACCACAGATTGTGGTCGATCATAAATATCATCGCGGGCAAAACCACTCATTACAACACGGCCTTGGCGGACATATCCGCATGATACGAAGAACGTACCATAGGACCAGAAGCAACGTGCGTGAAGCCCATTTTCAATCCTTCATCAGTAAACACCTGAAACTGTTCTGGCGTGTAATAGTGCTTCACAGGCAGATGATGCACGGACGGTTGCAAATACTGACCAATAGTCAGCATATCAACATCATGCTGCCGTAAATCTTCCATAACGCCCAGAATTTCATCCATTTCCTCACCTAGCCCGACCATCAGACCAGACTTAGTCACTACAGTTTTACTACAAGCCTTTTTATACTCACGCAAAAGCTCCAACGAATGCTCATAATGTGCGCCCGGACGGACTTCCTCATACATTCGTTTCACCGTTTCCATATTATGGTTAAATACATCTGGTGGCGTATGTCGCAAAATCTCAATTGCTTTATCAACACGACCCCGAAAATCCGGTGTAAGAATCTCAACCGTCATACGCGGGGCAAAACGACGGATTTCCCGCACACAAGCAGCAAAATGCGCGGCACCGCCATCTAACAAATCATCTCTATCGACAGACGTAATCACAACATGATGCAAACCAATATTACGTACTGTTTCCGCCAAATGTGTAGGCTCCATAGGATCGAGCGGATTGGGACGCCCATGCCCTACATCGCAAAACGGACAACGACGCGTACAAATATCTCCCATAATCATGAACGATGCGGTTCCGTGGCGAAAACACTCACCAAGATTCGGACAAGACGCTTCCTCACAAACACTATGCAACTTCTGCTCACGCATAATTCCTTTCATGCGCCGCACTTCTTCTCCACCAGGGAACTGTGCTCGAATCCAGCTTGGCTTACGCAAGCGCTCCTGACCGACATGCTCAACATTAACTGGAATCTGACGAATCTTATCGGCGCCTTTCTTTTTAACGCCCATTAATTTGGGCTTAACGCGCACTGGTATCGCTTGCTCGTTATCGCTCATGAGAATACTATCCGTTATAAAAATCTATAATACTTATTTTAACGCAGACTAAGTTTTAACGCGCGGACAAATCTGTCTGCCGTTTCTTTTTAAAAGGTTCAAGTAACGTATTCATCTCACCCGCACTCAAAGGACGAAAGCGCCCTGCGGCAAGACTCTTTGGCAAATAAATACCACCAAAACGAATGCGCTTCAGCCGACTTACCTGACATCCGACCGCTTCCCATAAGCGACGAACCTCACGATTGCGCCCTTCCTTTAAGACAACACTAAAATAGCGATTAAACTGCGTATCATCTTCATGTAAAGCTTGTAGTGGCTGAATATCATCAAAACGAGCGAAACCATCTTCCAATTCCAACCCATTACGCAACGCTTGCAACGTATCCTCATTGACATCACCGGCAACCCGCACCCAATACTCACGCTCTATCTCTGCACTTGGATGCATCAAACGAT
Organism: Cardiobacteriaceae bacterium; assembly: GCA_030527905.1. Lineage (GTDB taxonomy): Bacteria > Pseudomonadota > Gammaproteobacteria > Cardiobacteriales > Cardiobacteriaceae > Cardiobacterium. The sequence continues at coordinate 1,772 of JAUMZX010000149.1, read as the reverse complement.
TGGCTAATTCGCCATCATTCGTAAAAAGCAACAGGCCGGCCGTATTTAAGTCCAGCCGCCCAATACTTACCCACCGTCCCAAACGTAGCTTGGGTAACCGACGAAACACAGTAGGACGTCCTTCGGGATCATGTCGCGAACAAATCTCACCGGGCGGTTTGTGATACATCAGAACTTGGCGCGGTGCTTCACGTTCTGGAGAAACTCGTAACGGACGATTATCCAAGCTCAAACGTTCATGCCCACTAATCCGCTGCCCTAACTCAACAGGCTTACCGTTCACTCGTAAGCGTCCCTCACGAATCCAACCCTCAATCTCACGTCGCGAACCTAAGCCACGCGCAGCTAGCCATTTCTGAATACGTTCCGCATCATCTTTCATCAAAACCTCCAAGCCCTTCATCATCAGGCAAAGGCGGCAAATCTTCCAGACTGGCCACCGAAAAATCATTCAAGAACTGACGGGTCGTTGCTAGAAGCTCCGGCCTACCCGGTACCTCCTTCGTCCCAATCACCTCCACCCATTCCAACTCAAACAACTGGCGATAAATCCCGCTACTCGTTGTCACACCGCGTACCGCATCAATTTCTGCACGTGTAACCGGCTGATGATAAGCAATATAAGCCAGTGTCTCCCAAAACGCACGTGAAAACCGTACCGGTTGCGTTTCAGAAAACGCCGTGACATCCTCAAAAAATGGAGGACGCAACTGCAAGCGCCAGCCGTCTGCCAGCGCCACCAACATCATCGCCGAATCCTCATAACGCGCCGCCAAATCTGTAAGCGCCGCCGTAACCTCCGCTTCCGTAACCTGTAACGCTTGCGCTAATAACGTTACACTTACCGCTTCATCGCGGGTAAATAAAATCGCCTCAATACGACAGGTCAAAGCTCTCATGGAGCAGCACCTCGCAACCGTAATTCTACAGGAGCAAACAAAGCGGCTTGCTGCCATTCCAACAACTGCGAACGATCCAACTCCAGCATCGCCATTAAACTCACTACTAAGCCGCTACGTCCCTCACCCGCCTGACAAAAAGATGACAAAGACAGCCAACCGTGATGATGCCGTAAACGTGCCTGCATCGTATCCATCCGTTCCGCCAACGAAAACGTCTCACTTTCCACTTCATGCGCGCGCCGCAAATCATATCGCGCCCATAAGCACCGTAGCATATCGGCTAGTTTTTCGGCATCTGCCGTTGGCTTTGTTAATGGTTGTGTTCCAGTTGGTGGCACATGCGCTGATAACGCTGTACCCGCACCAACACGAGGTAATACAGAAAGATTCTCACCAGCTTTTCCCGTCTGCACATACAATAACAATTGCTCAACTAAAGCCGCTCGCGGATCTTCCTCCTCAACCGCTTCATCTAATGGTGGACGCGGCAACAACATGCGCGCCTTAATTTCTGCCAAAGTAGCTGCCATTAACAGATATTCGGCTGCCAGCACCATATCCATCTCCTCCATCACATCCAAATACGCCAAATACTGTTCCGTAATCAACGTAACTGGAATATCAAGGACATCAATATTCTGCTTTCGAATCAAATACACCAGGAGATCCAACGGTCCAGAAAAAGCTTCTAACAATACTTGTAACGCGTCGGGAGGAATATACAAATCCTTCGGTAACTGCGTAACCGGTTCACCAAAAATCAAGACCTGCTGTTCCATTGACACAACCTACCGAGAAAAACGCATTATAACGGACAAAAAAGAAACCATGATGTCTTAATCAACACTTAATATAAGAAAAAATCAAAGA
>JAUMZX010000148.1 GCA_030527905.1 Cardiobacteriaceae bacterium | reverse complement strand
TTGCAACCTTTTTTCTCGTTTTCTTCTGCCTTTTTTCTTATCCCCTGTTTTTACACACCTTATTTTCTACAAATAAACACCCTTACCCCTCTCAAACCTCTCCTTCCATAACAACCTATATCTTCGGCTTGCTCTTCAAAATTTCCCATAAGCTTAACTTTTTCTTTATATCTCCTTTTAGATAGTGCGCTATCTCGTCTTCCTGTATTTTTTCTCCGAAGTTACTCGTAAGTACACGATATGTGTCTTGGGATAGCTGTTCTTCTCCTAATTCGCGATAGGCACGCGTCATCAACGCTAAGGCATAAGGTGTGCTAGGAGTCTGTTCGTATTGTTCCAATACACCTTTCGCACGATTTATTGCTGCAATATAGGCGCCTTTACGGAGATAATAGTCAGCAATTTCGAGCTCGTGTTGCCCTAAAAGGTTTTTGATAAAGAGCATACGGTAACGTGCATCTTCCGCATATTCGCTTTGTGGGAAACGACGCACCAATTCATCAAAATAATTAAATGCTTGTTTGAGTGGTTGGGGATCAGTTTGGGCTAAGTTAATAGGATTCAAACGATCGAAAATACTGACATCTTTCTCGTATGCAAAAACACCTCTCATATAGTAAGCGTAGTCAATATAAGGATGTTGCGGGTATGTCCGTATAAAGTTTTCTATTTCCGCCTGCGCTTTCTCGGTTTCTCCATCACGATAATAGGAGTAGGCCAAATCTAAAGTTGCTTGTTGGGCGATTTGTCCAAAAGGGTAACGGGCGAGTAGTTTGGTATAATGTTTTGCCGCGCTACTGTAAGCACCATCATTCATCTCGGCTTTAGCGGTCTGATAGATTTTTTCGGCACTCCAGTTAAGTGTTTCGTCTTGTTCGAACGAAGAGCAGGCAAGCAGCCCGCTAATCAAACTTAAACCGAGAATTGTCTGTATGCGCTGCATTTGGCTCGCTCCCAAGATTATGTAAAGTGACACATTATAAAGCGTAAATGATGATAACAAAAAAACAGACTATTTCTTGTACCGCAGATGACAGTATCCGTGGTTGGCGATTAGATCAATTTCTCGCTCATATTTCTCCTGAATTTTCTCGAAGTCGTTGGCAAGCGAGTATTAAAGCTGGTTTAGTCTTTTTAAATGGACATCTTGCCAAGGCGAAAGATCCCGTTTTTCCTGGTGATTGTGTAGTAGCACAGGTTGTATCTGATGCAGAAAGCGCCGAAGTGTCTCAAAACATCCCGCTGGATATTGTCCACGCAGATGCTGATATTATTGTGATTAACAAACCCGCAGGTCTCGTTGTTCATCCTGCGGCAGGCAATCCTAATGGTACTTTGCTTAATGCTTTGCTCTATCATTTTCCTGAAACCGCCCTATTACCTCGTAGCGGCATTGTGCATCGCCTTGATAAAGACACCAGCGGATTGCTTGTTGTAGCCCGTAATTTGCAAGCACACACACACCTAATACGACAGTTACAAAATCATTCTATGGGACGTTGTTACCTTGCATTGGTTCATCGTTACGTAACAGCAGGAGATACTATTGACCAGCCTATTGGTCGCCATCCACGTGATCGTCTAAAGATGAGCATTCGCCCTGATGGCAAGCCGGCCATTACGCATTACCGCATTGAAGAACGTTTTGCAGAGACGGCTACTTTGCTGCGAATTTCTCTGGAAACGGGTCGGACACACCAAATTCGCGTCCATATGGCTGCGCAACATTATCCTCTCGTTGGCGATCCGCTGTATGGCCTATCCTCCCCGCCCGGTAAAGGGATAGCGACGGAAGTACGGGAGGCATTACTGGCTTTTCCACGGCAAGCACTCCACGCAACGCAGCTGACTTTGCATCATCCGTCCACTGACGATGAATGCACATTTGACAGTCCGCTGCCTGATGATATGGAAACGCTACTGGCCACATTGCGCACTAACCTAAATTAACCAACTCGTTCGGCATAGCGCGTCATTTGCGAAAGAAAATCATCTGGCAAACGTTTTGCACGACGCCGTAGCGGATCAATACAGAGCAAAACTGTCGTGGACTCTGCACAAAGTTGTTCGCCTTGCCAAATTTTTGCATAAATCTCCATCGTTCTAGCGCGTAAACGATGTAATGCCGTATGCACCGTCACTGTTGCTGGATATACCAACTCTGCAAGGTATCGACAATGAATATCAGCAACGACCAATACCGGCAAAGCTATTTGTGCGCCACACCATGTTTCCAGACAAGCAATACGCGCTGATTCTAAATAGCGAAAGAAAACGGCATGATTGACATGCCCATAAGCGTCCATATCTCCCCAACGCACAGCACCATGCCACACAGCAATCGCATCATTCATCACTCTAGCTCCTCAAAAAAACACATCAATCATAGCCCTATATTGCGCAGATTTGATAAGATTACTACAGCATTCACCGCTAATTAATACTAACAAAGGACATTGCCTTATGAACTTGCATGAATACCAAGCCAAAGTGCTATTCCGAGATTATGGTGTGGATACACCACGCGGAATCCTTGCACACACCGCAGAAGAAGCCGTGCACGCAGCTGAAGAGCTGGGCGGAAACGTTTGGGTTGTAAAAGCACAAGTCCACGCAGGAGGACGAGGCAAAGCTGGCGGCGTCAAAGTTGCCAAAACACTGGATGAAGTGCGCGAATATGCCACACAAATGATCGGTAACACCTTAAAAACCAAACAGACCGGTGCTATCGGCTTACCTATCAACATGGTTCTCATAGAAGAAGGGCTCAATATCGTTGATGAGCTGTATCTCTCGGTTGTGGTTGATCGCGCCAGCAGACGCGTTTCATTTATTGCTAGCGCCGAAGGCGGAATGGATATTGAAGAAGTCGCGGAAAAAAGCCCAGAAAAAATCATCAGCATTGGTGTTGACCCTTCAGCTGGATATTTTCCTTACATTGGCCGCCGACTTGGCTTTGCTATGGGACTCGATAAAAAACAGGTCGGTCAGCTGGCCAATCTGTTACAAGGTCTTTATAACCTATTTATTGACAAAGACCTTTCCATGGTTGAAATCAACCCACTGATCATTACAGACAGCGGCAAACTATTAGCATTGGATGCAAAAATCGGCGTAGATGACAACGCCCTGTACCGGCAAAAAGAACTCACCGAAATGCGCGATACGTCACAAGAAGATGCGCGTGAAAATCAGGCAAGAGCGCTAGAACTCAATTACGTTGCTCTGGATGGCAATATCGGTTGCATGGTCAATGGTGCTGGATTAGCGATGGCGACAATGGACATCGTCAAACTGCATGGTGGCGAACCGGCTAACTTCCTTGATGTTGGCGGTGGTGCAACCGCTGAACGCGTTAAAGAAGCGTTTAAACTCATTCTGACTGCGCCGCAAGTTAAATCCATATTGGTCAATATCTTTGGTGGCATCGTTCGCTGCGACCTTATCGCTGAAGGCATTATCAACGCGGCCAAAGAAATTGATCTGAAAGTTCCTGTTATCGCACGACTGCAAGGCACTAACGTAGAGCTCGGCCGAAAAATGCTCAATGAAAGCGGCCTTGCCATTCAGGCTGCTGATGACCTCACCGACGCCGCACAAAAAGCTGTCGCGGCAGCTAAAGCTTAAAAGAGACCACCATGCCACTAGCTAACAGCAAAATGGAACGCTATCCGTTACTAACAAAAATGTACAGCGACACTTACTACCCACAGGAACAGGTTAAAAAAGGTGAAGCCATTCTGCGCGGACTTTGCGCCCGCATTGAAGCTAAAAAACCAGCTAATCTCACTGCGCTCTATGTTTTGACTGAAGAAGCCATCAAGCAGTCCAACACCCTAGAAAAATCTTCCAAAGAACAGAATAGCGAAATCGAAACCGTTGCTCGTGATGCTATTGGCAGCGATTTCCTCACCATTGCTCACGCCTACGGCCACAACGATGCCGACAGCGAAGCGCTCATTGCCGCGCGCGAATGGTAACCCAAACGAACACAAGGAAACCTCATGAGTATCTATATCAGCCAAAATACCAAAGTCATTTGTCAGGGATTTACTGGCTCACAAGGCACGTTTCACAGTGAGCAAGCTATCACCTACGGCACCCAACTAGTTGGCGGGGTAACGCCTGGGAAAGGCGGACAAAGCCATCTTGATCGCCCTGTATTCAATAATTGCCACGAAGCTGTTGCGGCAACAGGTGCTAATGCTTCCATGATATTCGTCCCACCGGCTTTTGCTGCTGATTCCATTCTTGAGGCCGTCGATGCCGGCATCGAAGTCATCGCCTGCATCACCGAAGGCATCCCTGTACTTGATATGCTCAAAGTCAAAACCGCTATTACAGGCACAAAAGTACGACTCATTGGCCCGAACTGCCCGGGCGTAATCACGCCGGGCGAATGCAAAATGGGTATCATGCCCGGACACATACACAAACCCGGTATTGTTGGCATCGTATCGCGTTCCGGCACACTCACCTACGAAGCAGTACACCAAACCACCAGCAGTGGTCTTGGACAATCTACCTGTGTTGGCATTGGTGGCGACCCGCTGAATGGCACAAGCTTCGTTGATGTCTTAGCAGCGTTCCAGGCGGATCCGCAAACACAAGGTATCGTCATGGTTGGCGAAATTGGCGGTTCTGCGGAAGAAGAGGCGGCAGAATATATCCGAGCACACGTTAACAAACCCGTCGTTGCTTATATTGCTGGTGTTACGGCTCCCCCGGGTAAACGCATGGGACACGCGGGTGCAATCATTGCCGGCGGTAAAGGTACGGCTGCCGATAAATTCCGTGCCTTGGAAGCGGCTGGAGTAACGACCGTTCGCTCTCCAGCAGATATTGGCGCCACTCTGAAAAAACTCATGAATGCCTAACAAAGTTATTCAAATAAAAAAGCCCACATGAGTGGGCTTTTTTATTACGTTTGTAAGAGTTTTGATTTTACTTTTTTTCTAGGCATAGTCGTATTTTATAGTCTATACCAACATAACTGAAACAAAAGAGGTTCGAGAAATAAAAGTGCGATTCGTGAATATAGCGACAAGAATCCATAATTTTTCAGAATACATTCCCACTAATTTTCTTTATTCACGATAACAACATTAAAGTATGAGACCTATGCAAAACCCTCCAACTCATCCACTCATTCATTTTTCAACACAAAT
>JAUMZX010000147.1:239-5262 GCA_030527905.1 Cardiobacteriaceae bacterium | reverse complement strand
CATCTTCATCGCTAACAATATAATGTACGATTGTCGGATTATCCGTAAATCCTGCTTCTGGTGTGAAAGTGATTTTTCCGTCTGTACCTACTGTCCATGTCCCTTCTCCAGTGACAGTAAGTGTAGTAACAGCTTTGCCTGTACTATCCAGAAGTTTAACGCTGCCCTTATCTATAGTACCGTTACCTTGAGGATCGGTATCGTTTGCTAATACGTCTACCGTAACGGATGAACCTGCCGTGGCATTAGCTCTATCTGCATGTGCAACAGGGCTGATATTAGGAACAGGATCATTTCCGGGTGCCTGTGGGACAGGAGGTTTAGGCGCTGGTTCAATGTTCGAATGATCATTATTATTTTTGTGATCGTTATGCCCGCTACTGGCAGCTGCTGCAATTCCGCCAACAGCAGCTAACCCTCCCAATATAGCCCATGGACTGATACCACTTACACTCCCACCGCCGATTGGCGCAAAAGCACCTAAATGTGAATCTCCACCAAGGGCTTGCCCTGCTGCAACATGATCAGCAAGCATGTGAATAGCGTCAGCTTGCTGTGCGCTCTCAGGCACATAAGGATAGAATGAACCGTTTTCATGTAGTCCAACTAATAGATTCTTGCTACCATTTGGATCAAGACGGTAATAATCTTCAATAATCAAACTTGGTGTTTCAACATTTTCACCTTCAAAAGCGACGTATAAATCATCACCCACACGCTCAACCATGATATTTTCTGGTCCATATTGTGTGCTGAGGTCTGTTAGTTGGTAATAGACGTTATTAACGGCTTGTACGCGTACAGCATTTCCGCTGCCGGTATTGATGTTAATTTGTTCAACAATGTCTGCGCTGTTGCTGCCGCCTTTGGTTTTGGCTAGAGTCAGTAAGATTTGCTTTGACATGGGTAATACCTCAAATTTCTACCGTGGTTGCCTTTCAGTGGTTATTTCTACTACGTTTGGCGATGAAAAAATAATCATGAGTGCCTTCCTAGCAGTTTCCTGCTAAATCAATAACAGGATGGCGCTCTCCCTAAAAAATAGCCCTATGTTGCAGATTGCTCAACCATGAGCTGTAAACCTATATGGGTAATACTCCTACAACAAGGTATTGGTCAATATTACCGCAAATAATTTTTCATTTCCACTTTATTACAAATCATCAAACTTTCTCTCATCTTTTATGTAAACAAATTCACTTTTTCTTTCATCTCATGAGCACTAGTAGAAACTGTTATTATAATGACGCGTCTTATGATTCGAGTGATAAAGAGGCTATGGCTATTTTTTGTCGTCAATGGTTTTACTCTATATGTGTATTATGTTTTGCTGCAACGGCTTCCGCATGGGATAACCTGCAATTTGTATATGATGCGCGTACGCAAATTGGCGTAACAACGCGTTACGACGGGAGTTATCACAAATTAGACTATCCGATGGGGGATATACCGCTGGAAAGCGGCGTTTGTACAGACGTCATTATTCGTGCGATGCGCTCACAAAGCATAGATTTGCAGCAATTGGTCCACGAAGATATGAAGCAGTATTTTGCTGCTTATCCACATTTGTGGGGCATGAAAAGTACGGATCGCAATATCGACCATCGTCGTGTTCCCAATCTGGAAGTCTTTTTTCGTCGTCATGGACAAACATTACCACTTGATGACAAGAGCACTTTCATAGCAGGCGATATCGTAACGTGGCGATTACCCGCTAATCATTTGCCACATATCGGTATTGTTTCGGATCACACTGCTGAAGACGGCACCCCACTCATTATCCATAATATTGGTCGGGGCACACAGGAAGAGAACGTGCTCTTTTCATTTTCATTACACGGTCATTATTGCTATCCAAAATCATGAATAAACGTTTGTTTTTTGTTACAGTTCTTTTCCTCATCGTTCCCGTAAGCTTTTGGTTTTGCGGCTGGCATTGGCAGGGCAAAGAAATATCATCTTCCTACTATTTTTTTCTTTTGACGCAAACAGCAGGCAAACCATGGTTCATAGTCAGCTGCTTTATCCTTTTTACGCTACTGTATTTCGCCCATCGACGTGGAGAGATTCAACTCTTAGCCCTATTGATACTATTTTCAATAGGTAGCACGCAGGTACTGAAAACCGTAATAAAACCGCTCGTTGCAGAACCTCGTCCTTATGTTGTCGCGATGTTTGCTAACAACAATACAAATATTCGTGCTTTTTATGCACAGCCGCGTGTTTTGCGAGCTGCCATAGTTTCCACCTATTATGAAGAACGGGGAGATACGCCTTCTTATTTAAGCAAACATCGTGCACATGAAACTGGCTATAGTTTTCCGTCAGGTCATACAATTTTCGCAGTCAGTTGGTCATTCCTGTTTGCTGGCGTTATTGGTTTTGCCAACCGCCGTCGTGCGCTTATCAGCGGCGCTGTTATATTTTGGGCGGTGAATGTCATGTTTAGCCGAGTACTACTCGGCATGCACTATCCAGTTGACCTTGCGGCTGCCATTATTATTTCTGCCGTTATTCATCTCTTGTTATTAGCTGTATGGCAACGCCGCAATACGCCGCAAATACAGAAATATATCAGACGCCTTTCATCCTTGCGTAGGTCAAACAAGCAATAGCCATAATAGCAAGTGATACACCAATCACATTAAGACGGCTCAAACGTTCACGGAACAACCATGCGCCGACTAACGTACCGGTAGTAATAACGCCAATATTCATTCCTGCAAACACAATGCTAGGGTTTTCTTTTAGCGCTTTATGGGCATTTATATAAGTATAAATATTGGCAAAATTCAGACCGCCTAATAGAACACCACCCAGAATACTAGTTTGACTCCAGCAAACGCGTTTATAAGTCAAATACATGACCATTAATATAGCGGCTAAAATAAATGAGACAAACAAAATCGAATACGTAGCACCTTGAGTAGTCTTCGATAATTGCTTGAGCAATACATCAATCGTGCCATACCCCAGCCAAACAAAAAATAACAACCAAGGAGCACTGCGTGATTCACCAATATCACTACGAGACAACAAACACACGAGCGCAGCAAACACCAATGTAATACCAACGCCAGTCCATTGGGAAATTTGCTCACCAAACAATAAAAAAGCAGCAAGTAGCGGGATAACCAGTGACACACGTTGCGCAGTATCAGCTTTTACAATACCGGCCGTTTGTACAGCACGTCCCATCACAATAAACACTGTCGGTAACATAACGCCAAAAGCCACAAACAGCCACCAAGCAGACAAATATTGCGACGAATCAGCTAGCGCGGGACGCGCAACCAGCCATGTTAACAACGCAGCAATCGGATAATTGACTGTTACCATCTGGGCAATATCCATTTGTTTCTGTCGCGCAATCTTCAACAGAACTGACACAGCAACACTACAACAAACACTGATGAGCAAAAAATGCATATTTCCTCCTGAAAGCCAAAAGACTGGATTATAGATAACTGAAAAAATATGGCAATTCAAAGCTTATGACGATACCCTACCGCTTTCCCAAATATGAAAGGACAAATTGATGACAACCTTCACACTCTCTTCAACCACATTACACGACAACAACGTACTCCCCCTAGCACACGTTCACCATGACGCCGGTGGCGCTAACCGCTCCCCCGAACTACATTGGGAACATGCGCCAACAGGGACAAAAAGCTTTGCCCTCTCCTGCTACGATCCTGATGCACCGACAGGATCGGGATTCTGGCATTGGTACATTATCAACATACCCGCCAATATCCATCATCTTGCTGAAAATGCAGCTGAAGAAGGACTACCGACACCAGCACGTCACGCTCGTAATGACTATGGCACATACCATTATGGTGGCGCCTGCCCACCACCCGGACACGGAACACATCGCTATATATTCACTATTTATGCTCTAGATTGCGAGCAACTGAACCTCCCCGTAGACACAACAACAGCGCGGGTAGGTTTCAATGTTTGGGCACACACCTTAGCTAGCGCCAGCCTAACCTGCACCTATTCGCGTTAATGCAACTGTCGCTTAATACCGTCATCATCACAGGCCTACTGTGGCTGGTTTTCTTTGCCACAGTAGCCTATCGTGCCCGTCGTCAATTAAGCCGCCTTCAACCTATTGCCATACACCTCTTTTGTGGCACCATTTTAACCCTGACCACGCTCGCTTTTATTCGCACGGCAGCAGTTCCAGGGCTGGATTTTTACCTCCTTGGACTTACAGCAACGACCTTACTTATGGGATGGAAACTCGCCATTCTCGCAGCGACCTTCAGCCAAGTGCTCCAACTCATTCTAGGCATACAAGAGCCAACCTTAATCGGTATCCATGGTCTGACTCACATTATTGTTCCGATTGCAATCAGTACGCTTTTCTCTCGCCTGCTCCAACGATATTTGCCGTCTAATCCATTCATTTACACACTAGGCGCAGGTTTCTTTGGCGGCATACTATCGCTTGCCGCCACCATGCTTATCACCGCCTTACTCCTGTGGATTATAGCCGCCTATCCTTGGGATACCCTCTGGCATAAATACCTAAAATTTATGCTCATCATCATTTACCCCGAGGGATTCATCAACGGCCTCTTTATTACAAGTATGGTTGCCTTCCATCCTCACTTACTTACTAGCTTTGACCCTGAACACTACTTCACAGATCGGCACTCATGAAAAAATACCTCTTACTCCTTCTTGCTCTAACGCTCATGATTACAGCCTGTAGCAAAAAGCACAAACCACCACATGCCTCACTAACCCGCGACAGCATTGTCCTCGCGCTAGGTGATTCACTCACAGCTGGTTATGGTGCCAGCGCAGAAGACGCTTACCCCGCACAACTTGCTCAACTAAGCGGTTGGCACATTATCAATGCGGGAATTAACGGCGATACCAGTGGACAAGCATTACAGCGATTACCACAGCTCCTAAACGAATATAAACCTCAACTCGTCATCATCAGCATTGGCGGCAATGATTTCTTACAACACCTCCCTGAAATAGAAACCCGCGCTTACCT
>JAUMZX010000147.1:0-229 GCA_030527905.1 Cardiobacteriaceae bacterium | reverse complement strand
CTAAAAAAAATCATCACCACCATTCAAGCACAAGGTGCGGACATAATCCTAATTGGCATTCCTAAACTTAGCGTTGCCAGCGCGCTTGGATTTCCTGACGACCATCCGCTTTACAACGATATTGCCAAAACAGAAAACCTCCCTTATTTTGCTAATGGTTGGGCAAAAGTTCTGAAAAATGCCAACTGGAAATCGGATCAAATACCCCCTAATGCTGACGGATACAAAG
>JAUMZX010000146.1 GCA_030527905.1 Cardiobacteriaceae bacterium | reverse complement strand
CCCAGATATTGGGTGGTTCAGGGATGATGATGCAAGAAAATGAGCAGAAAACAGGTTCATTTGTGTTGAAAAATGAATGAGTGGATGAGATGGAGGGTTTTGCACAGGTCTCATATGGTTTGCGTAAAATCGTAGGTTAATAAAAAGGTTTCGTTAGATGCTGCTTTTTAAGATATGTATTTATGTGACGTCAAGAAGCGACCAAGCTATGTAATGTGTACAACGAATGGGAATAAAGGCGTACTGTGCGCATGATGAACGCCACATACTATCTTCCTAAATTTACGATAGGGTATCGCCATACGGGAATATAAGGAGATATTGGTTGTAGAGGGTTAAAAAACGGATTTTAGGTATGCTTTTACTTAAGTATTACGGCTTTTCTGGCGGCTTTTGATCGTTAGGATTCGGATGTTCTGGGTCTTCTGATGCGGCGCGTCGTTGTTCTTCAGCGGCATATTCACGCAGTTGGGAAACGCCTTGGCTGATATTTTTTACAGCTTGGTTTGCCGCTGAGCTAAAGGCTTTTTTACTGTTCCCGAGAATTTCTTGTAGACCAGCTGTGTCATCTCGCATAAAGGTTTGTGCATATGCCTCAAATTTATTGTCGTCACTATCAAAGTAATCGACGGTGTTAAACGCCAATTTTTGTGCAACAAGTACGACGGGGAATCCATTCCGATAGGCGTTGTAGCTTTTTACACGCTTGTTGTAATTTTCGCGACGTTCCAGAATGTCGTTTTCTAGACCTTCTAGTTGCTGCATAAGACGTTGGTAGGTGGCATCCGATTTTAACGCTGGAAATGATTGCGTTAATGCCATTATTTGGTTCATGTTTTGCTGGGATTGTGCAACTTTTAGTTGTGTGAGCTGTTCATGCTCTAGGTAACCAGATGCAATTTCAATAATTTGCCCGCTGAGTTGTTGACGTTTTTTTTAGTCCAGCTTGTAAGTTGGAAAAGCCTTCGCGGATTTCTTGCATGCTACTTTGTAACTTGTTGTAGATACAAATGACCCAGATAGCAAGCGCGATGATGACGACTAAGCAAAAACTCAAAAATCCCATTTAAATGCTCCTTGTTTAGCGTGATTTGATCTTCATGTATCAAGAGTAGAAAATTATAGCTTTTTTAGCTTTTATCTTGCGTTTTTTTACCATAGTACTGAAGGTTAGTGGGCTTCATCCCAGTTTTTGCCGATACCAGTTTCAACGATTAGCGGAACACTGAGGAGAAGTGCGTTTTCCATGAGTGCGGTGATGCGTGGGGTGAGTTCTGCCGCGGCTTCTGGTTTGATTTCAAAGACGAGTTCGTCGTGAACCTGCATGACTAAGCGTAGGTCGTTTCTTTTGCCTAATTCGCGGTCAAGGTCGAGCATGGCGCACTTGATGATGTCTGCTGCGCTGCCTTGCATGGGAGCATTGATAGCCAGACGTTCGCTTGCCTGGCGGCGTTGTGGGTTTTTGCTGTTGATGTCGGGGAGGTAGAGCCGACGTCCCAACAGGGTTTCAACGTAGCCTTGCTGTCGTGCCGTTTCTCGTGTGCTTTCCATGTAATCGCGTACTTTCGGATAGCGCGCAAAGTAGGTGTCGATGTAGTCTGCTGCTCGGCCGCGAGGGATGCCGAGCTGACGGGCAAGTCCGAAAGCGCTCATGCCGTAGATAAGTCCAAAGTTGATGGCTTTAGCATCACGCCGTTGTTCGCGACTGACATCTGGTGGTGCAATGCCGAAGATTTCAGCTGCGGTCGCACGGTGGATATCATCGCCTTGTGCAAAGGCAGTAAGCAGTCCGGGATCGGCAGAGAGGTGTGCCATGATGCGCAGTTCGATTTGTGAGTAGTCGGCGGCAAGGATTTGCCAGCCGTTTTCTGCAATGAAGGCTTGTCGAATACGGCGCCCTGCTTCGCTACGGATAGGGATGTTTTGTAGGTTTGGGTCACTGGAGGAGAGGCGTCCCGTACTGGTAACGGCTTGATGGTAGCTGGTATGTATGCGTCCCGTATTGGGGTTAATGAGTTCTGGCAGCCGATCGGTATAGGTGGTTTTGAGTTTTGAGAGGCCGCGGTATTCTAAGATGAGGCGCGGGAGTTCAGCGCCATGTACTTCAGCTAGTTCTGCCAACACTTCTTCGTTGGTACTCGGCTGGCCTTTCGGTGTTTTGCGGATAATGGGTAGGTTTTGTTGTTCAAAGAGGATTTCTTGTAGTTGTTTCGGCGATCCGAGGTTGAATGGCGTACCGGCAAGTTCGTGTGCTTGTTTTTCCAGTGCTTCTAGTTGTGCGCTGATTTTCGTACTTTGTGCAGCAAGTGCTTCTGGATCAATGCGGACGCCATTTTCTTCGATACGATAAAGCAGGTCTGCCAAGGGTAATTCGATTTCTCGATAGAGTTTTTCCAGCTGTGGTGCTGCCGTGAATTTCGGGGCTAGATGATTTCGCAAGCGCAGGGTAATGTCGGCATCTTCGCAGGCGTATTCGGAGGCGGTATCAAGAGGGATTTGATCAAAGGCTAGTTGTTTTGCACCTTTTCCAGCAATGTCTTCAAAGGTGGTGGTTTGATAGTTGAGGTAGTAGTCGGCGAGGTCATCTAGGTTATGTCGACTGGCCGTGCTATCAATCACGTAGCTCATTAGCATGGTGTCGTCGCAGATGCCTTGCAGCTTAATTCCTGCGTGTGCCAGGATGTGTCGATCGTATTTTAGGTGTTGTCCGACTTTGCCAATGAGCGGGTTTTCGAGCAGCGGCTTGAGGCGAGCCAGCGTTTCAGCTACGGGTAGGTTGTTACTGAGTTGGTGCGCTAGTGGTAAATACCACGCTTCTCCCGCTTGTAAAGCGATGCTGATTCCAATGAGATTGGCGCGCATGTAGTCAAGGCTGTCTGTTTCGGTGTCGATCGTAAAGTCTGTAACTTGTTCAAGACGCACGATGAGCATATCCAATACGCTAAGCTCAGTAATGGTCTGATAATGTGTAGCGGGGAGTGGTGCAGGCGGATGAGAGGCTTGTTTGAGGTATTGTGCTTTGATGTTGGCAAGTTCGTAGGTGTCGCATAAGGCAGCAAGTTTATCGGGTTGGCGTGGCTGTAGAGCCAAATCAGCGATATGCGTGTTAAGTTCTAAGCGGGTATTGATGGTGGCCAGTTTTTGCGACAGGCGTAAGGTATTGATACCGGCGCGTAAGTTATCACCAATTTTTCCTGTGATTTTGCTGGCATGGTCAATGAGGTTGTCAATGTTATCGTATTCAGCCAGCCATTTTGCCGCCGTTTTAGGGCCGACTTTCGGTACTCCTGGGATGTTGTCAGCGCTGTCGCCAACCAGCGCGAGGTAGTCAATCACTTGATCCGCACGTAGTGCATCGACTTTAAAACGTTCGGCGATGTTGTCCGTAGTTGTGATGGCGTTTTTCATGGTATCAAGCAGGGTGATATTGGCATGAGTCAATAATTGCGCCATGTCTTTGTCTCCACTAGATATCACGACTTGGTAATGCTCCGCGAGCGCTTTCATTGCCAATGTGCCGATGACGTCATCCGCTTCCACGCCGGATTCAATAATCAGCGGAAAACCAAGCGCTTCTATTAGTCGATGTAAAGGTTCTATTTGTACGCGTAAATCGTCCGGCAGAGGCGGGCGGTGCGCTTTATAAGCAGGGTATAACTCATGACGGAAGGTTTTTCCCTTCGCGTCAAAGACTACACCAAAGTAAGCGGGTTGGAGGTCATCATAAAGTTTTGCCAGCATTTTGATAACGCCGTGCAGGGCTCCCGTTGGATGCCCGTCACGGTTGGTTAAAGGGGGTAATCCATGAAAAGCACGGAAGAGATAGGAGGAGCCGTCGACTAAGACGACAAGATGGTTAGGATCAGGTTGATGCATAGGTGTTCCGTTTTCTTTGAAGCAAAGGCGTTTTACGGCACAATGCGCAGTCTTTGCTGTTATTAATACGCTATTGTTTGGCGCTAGCAGTGGCTTGTCAACATTTTAGGACTTGAGGAAGTTTTATGACTAAACGTCGTCCACCAAAGGATTTACATATTGAGGATATTCGTGGCATGCAGAGTGAACCATGGCGCGTGTTCCGGATTATGTCGGAGTTTGTAGAAGGGTTTGAGCGGCTGGCAGTTATTCCACCATCAGTGAGTATTTTTGGCACCGCGCGGATAGACGAAAATCATCCGATTTATCGGCAAACGTTGGAAATTGCCAAGCGCCTGTCGGATGCTGGCTTTTCCGTTGTATCTGGTGGCGGACCAGGCGTGATGGAAGCCGCTAATAAAGGCGCGTATCAAGGACAAAAAGGATTATCGGTAGGTCTGAATATTCAACTACCACATGAACAGTCATCAAATGAGTTTCAGGATATCTCTTTGCAGTTTCGCCACTTTTTCTCTCGTAAGGTGATGTTTGTCAAATACGCCAATGCTTATATTGTGATGCCTGGTGGCTTTGGCACGCTAGACGAGTTGGCAGAAATATTGGTACTGGTTCAAACCGGGAAAAGTCGTAAAATTCCTGTGATTTTGGTGGGAAGCGATTTTTGGCGTGGGTTATTAGATTGGATGGAAAAAGTCATGGTCGCGCAAGGATTAGTCGCTGCTGAAGATATGAAATTAATGACGTTAGTTGATGATACGGATGATGTTATTAATGCTATTAAATCATTCTATGCTGAACGTGACTTTGCTCCAAATGAAGAGGAAGAACGCCTACTTCGTCATTTATAAAAAGTTCTGTCTGAATCTGGTGTTGTGATATGAAGGGGGAAGTCAGAATTTTATAGAAACGTTTATCTACCAAGTAGCAGTGGTAAGTGAAACCGATATGTTTCACCAATTACTTTTGCTATCTCATCAACTTTATATGGATATGTGTAGAAATTCGTCAGATTGTTCCAGATATGTACGAGAATATTTGTCATGAACATGCACAAGAAAGCACTTAACTCCGTTTCACAGACGAGAAATTTGTCGTTTGCACCTCAAAGAGAAATAAACGTCATGAAGCTGGATAAAAATGGTTCATACTCTGTTGAGCGATCATCTATACCGTATTTTCTAAAGGTAAGGTTGCCGCTATGTGCTCCTCTTACCAGTACTAGCCTACGGGAACTATCAAATATAGAGCGAAATTGCTTGGCCAAAGCGGAGAAAACGATTGGCGACAAACTCAAACAGTTAGATAAGCACTACAATAAATCCCGGGGCTGTATTAGATTAGCAGTTATGTTACCCTCTGAAAATGAAGATAACCAACTGTAAAATAGCGAAAAAGGTACAAAACAAACTGCTAGAATTTT
>JAUMZX010000145.1 GCA_030527905.1 Cardiobacteriaceae bacterium | reverse complement strand
GGATGTCGGGGTAATGTAAGCGGTTTGGGGACCTTTTGCAAAGGTCTCAGTATATATAAAAGTCTCGTTTTAGTGATGGGTGGAAACCCTAACCCTCTACTATTTTTATCCATATAAATCTGCTGGAGCAGTAGAAGAATTTAGTGAATTAGGTGGCATGATTTAAAGTTACTGCCCGTTCGTTAGATAAATCATTATGAAATTCTGAATGTCATTCACCATAACGTTAGATAAAAAGAGAGCCATATAAAAAAGAAAGTTGTTTATCCACAAAACCTAATATGCATCTATATCTACGTATGTTAGACGAATGATCGCGGTCAAGATACCGTGCTGAATACCTCTATGCAACGAGAATATATAAACGCCAAATCTCTCGTCTGTTAAATAGCAACAACTTAATTCTTGTGTATGTTCTTACAGCATGCTTACAAATCTTCGTAAGAAGAACATCCTATATGACGCCATAATAACTGCCGTCTTATCTATTCTCTAAGTGGCATGGCACATATTGCATGATTCTCGACTATCTAAAAATTGCGCGTAATCATCACATAAAATTAGGGCACAACACGGTAAGAGAATCGCATACCTGAAGGTAGTCTCACATTTAAAGTCGCATCAAGTATTCTTAGTCAACGCCAATCAGCCGCTTACCTTCTGGATAAAAAATATCGTAATTATTCCCGACAGTTAATGTTTCTCCTGGCCGTAATTTCTTTTCCCAAAGAACAATGCCTTTTACATTTTCTACGTTTTCTTGATTAGGATCAGGAGAAAACTTCGCTTCAACCCGGACTTCTGTCTGTGTTGCTATTGGTAGACGCGCATAGAGTCGCACATCGCGATCCGTTTTTCCCGTATTCCGCAAGGTTACTATTTGCCGTTTTTCTATTCTGTCTTTTAGCAAAAAGCGATTGCTGAAATTATAATCCGGAGGGATGGCATAACTAATTTCTATCGCTGGATCTTCACCAAAACTCATAATTTGCCGACTACCAGCTTCCATTGCTCGCGCCAAGCGCAAGTGACCAATGCGATTTCCATCGCGGAAAAAACTGGCATTACCCGGGAAAAAACCATATCCATCAGGAAGCTGCCACTCCGCAGCTAATAGTGGTTTACCCTCCACCCAGGTGTAAGTCGCACTATAGATTTTGGCGTGACTACGGTTCTGCCAATACGTTAGTTGGTAGCGATCTCCAGAACTGGCAATGCTATGTTTTCCCGGAACTTTTGCAGAAAAATCAACTCCTGATATTACAATATCTGAGCTTCCCGCTCCTGCTTCTATCTTTTCAGGTTCGCGCGCCGCAATAATTGCGGGAGAACCTTTGGTCGACATCATATGGTTCGCGGCAAAGGGGGCGTTGTTATCTCCAATAAGCGTGGCAACCGCTCGGTCAGCAGCCGCTACGGTAGTACTCTGTAATAAGGGCTGTTCTTGATAATCCTGTGGAGCGAAGGAAAGCGATATCTCCGTATTTTCCCAATCTAAGCCGCTATGCTGCTCTATTTGCGCATACGCCCGAATATCCAACTCGCTATTTGTCGTATTTAAACTGAATTCACTATAGGGTTGCCAAAATGCTTTATCGGTTTGCTCACGCAATGTCAGTCTTACTTCACTAATACGATCACTATAAATATCAAAGACACCAGCATATTGCTGTTTATCGCGCCCTTTATTCTGCCAGCCTAACTCTTCTTGTATTTTTTTTAACGCATCTTGCTGCTCACGTTCCATCTTTAATAGTTTCTCTCGCACACGAGCTAAAGAATCTAATTGACGTTGAACATCGTTGATTGAACTGCCTTTACCCTGTAACCGTTGAGTTAAAGCAAGACTCATATGACGATTATCTTCTATAGACTGGCGTGTAAGTATCAATGCCTGTTCAGCCTCATCCGCCTTGCGCACTAGTGGCTCCGACGCATCTTCCCTAGGTAGCGGACGCATACTCTGCCCAATCAGACGTGCGCCTTCTATTTCCAAAGAAACATTAGCAATATTATCGCTCAGTAACGGCGAGATGATGATGCGATGCTTACCATTCTTATGAACCGTTACTTTAGCTTCGCGCACCAGTTCCGCACTCTGGTTATATAACTTTGCAGTAATAACCGGAGCTTCTAGATAAAAATCTTCCGCATGAACAACGTGGAACACGGCAACCGCTAAAAAAGCGGCTATCCATAAGCGCATGAACAAAATCCTCCGTTTGAAACGGTCATCATCATAACAGAAAGCATTTCCATATATTCATTTTTCTGCAATGTATGTGCTGATTTGCCGACAAAGCCGTCGCCACAGTTCTTCCTGAGCACCAATACTTGCCCACGCATTATGCGGCGTAAACACAACGCGAGGGTGATTTTTAAATCGAAGCAGCGGATCATCCGCAATTGGAGGTTCTTCTTCAAAAACATCACTGGCATAACCAAGAATCCATTCATCATCTAGCGCCGCGGCAACGGCCGCACTATCAGCAACAGGTCCACGCGCCATATTGACTATTAAAGGCTTATTACGACAGAGTGCTAGCGTTTCAGTATTCAGAAGATGATATGAAGCATCGTTCAACGGACAATGTAATGTAATAATATCGGACTTGGAAAAAACCTCATCAAAATCCGTATATTCAGGCGAGCGCGGCAGTACACCGCGTCGCTCCGCCCATAACACGTGCATACCAAAAGCTTTAGCAATTTCCGTAACCCGTTTACCAATATTGCCAACCCCAACGATACCTAGTGTTTTGCCTTGCAAATCAAGAATCGGCAGTTCATTCAGACAAAAACGACCATCACGCTGCCATGAACCATCAATGACATTGTTATGGTATGACACGAGTCCCCGCATGGCAGCCAATATCATGGCAAACGTATGTTCAGGTACTGTCGTAGTCGAGTAACCGGCAACATTAAACAACTGAACACCAAACGCCTCACATGCAGATAGGTCAACATTATTAACGCCGGTAGCGGTAATCTGAATGACTTTTAGCGCAGGTAACCGCGCTAAAATTTCTCGCGTCATAAGGACTTTATTTGTAATGGCAATCTGTGCGCCTTCTAAACGAGAGACTACGATTGCAGTATCGTTAGGAGTCGCATCGAAGACGCGCCAGTCAAGCACGCCTTCTGGCGCAGGTAGCGCAACATCAGGGGAAAAGGTATTGCGATCAAGAAAAACGGCTTTCATACAGAACTCCATTCATAACGATGAGGTTTGTATCTTATCGTTTTACTATCCTACTGTCATTGTTCCCATATCGTGTCTTATCCGTACGACAACTCATGACGCAGGCTTACACATGCACCAAGACACAAATAGTCTATTGAAAAATAGGGGGAAACATAAAAGCCCGCAATCCATGCGGGCCCGGTACCAATTACATCTTCCTGATAACTTGTATTATACATACAACAAACTAATAAGCAAGTTGTAATCTTACATTCATGTTTTCCCCTGAATATCAATAATGAAAATTTCAGAGCGCGAGCCAATCCGCAACGGCACGCCCCAGAATCCGTAACCAGAAGTAACAAAAATTTCTTTTTCACCTATATTTTTATGCCCATAATGAAGCGTATAGAGGGCCTGCGTTATAAAATTAGCTGGAAAGATTTGCCCTTTATGCGCGTGACCAGATACCTGAATATCCATAGCCGTTTGTACATTTTGCATAATCTCGGTAGGTCTGTGATCCATAACAATAATAGGTAAGTCATGGCGTACATCGCGCAATAACGCCGCTAGTGATGGTCTTTGCTCATGCAAATCGTCATCACGCCCGACAATCACAACGCGATTATCCACTACTGTAACAGCATCACGCAGTAGATGAACCCCGGCATCACGCAACGCTTGCGCATTTTCCTGCGCATCACCATAAAACTCATGATTTCCTAAAGTGCCATATACGCCAAGCGGTGCATGCAATGCCTGTAAATGCGGCTGCATATTTTCCTTATGATAAGCCACAACGTTATCATTAATAATATCGCCAGGCAGCAAAATGAGATCAACCTTCTCCGCCTGCATGAGCGCGACAAGTTTATCAAGCTCACAGGCACCAAAGAAAAAACCAGCCCCAAGATGAATATCGCTTGCAACGCCTATGCGCAGCGGCAACATTTTCTTATCTAACTGTACCGTGTAATACCGTACTACGGTGGCATAAGCATTAAACATCCCCCATGAAACGAGCGATATGAATAGCAGCGGAATAAACGCTCGAAGGAACAATGCAGCATAATCAGGACAGGCTATCTTCGCAAAACGAAACAAGATATACCCTGTCACCGACGCCATAAACCACAACCACAGTAACGCCAAGCACCACGCCAACACAATAAACAGATAAGGAAAAACCCGCGTCATAGAGATAATGAGCAGCCCATTCCCCATGATGAAGAGCATCCATGTTAACCCAATACAGTTTTTCTCCTTAAAAACGATAAAACGCAAAGTACGGGCAAATGTCCACAACATCACTTGCAATAACACAATAACCAATATCAAAAACAGCCAACGCGGCATAAACATTCCTCTGAGTGGTAAAATAAAGGCATCATACCTGAAAATATGGAGGTCAATATGTCGTTCCCCGGCATTCCAGCTGCTGGTGCTACCAGCGAGCACGCCACACAAACCCGTGGATTTATTTACAATCACACCATGCTACGTGTTAAAGATCCCGCCAAATCATTAGACTTTTATACTCGCATTCTCGGCATGACACTGTTGCGCAAAAGTGACTATGAAGGTGGCAAATTTAGCCTTTATTTCCTTGCAATGCTGCGTGGTGATGAAAACATTCCGCAAGATGATGAAGCACGAAGAGCATGGATAGCAGGTCAAAGTGGCATTCTTGAACTTACTCACAATTGGGGCACCGAAAATGATCCGGGGTTTAGCTACCATAACGGCAATAGCGAACCGCGAGGCTTTGGGCATATCTGCTTTAGTGTTCCTGATTTCACTGCAGCGATTCGCTGGTTTGATAACAACCACATTCCTTATCAAAAGCGCCCAGAAGACGGCACAATGAAACACATCGCCTTCATCAAAGACCCGGATGAATACTGGGTTGAAATCATCCAGAACTAAAAGACCTTTCAACCATCACTTATGTTTCCCTACTATGGGAACATAAGTGATGAATACCGTTATCTCATGGTATGCACGCATTACTTGGCATAACAGACTAAATTCTCGTTATTGAATAGCAACTCCCTTCCCCACGCGCATAGTGTCACCATTTCAACGGTATTACATCATGAGACCTTTGCAAAAGCCCCCAAACTGCTTTATTACCCCGACATCCACAACTCAAACAACATCCCCCATGAGCAGCTTCTT
>JAUMZX010000144.1 GCA_030527905.1 Cardiobacteriaceae bacterium | reverse complement strand
AAATAAGCAGAAAACAGGTTCATTTGTGTTGAAAAATGAATGAGTGGATGAGTTGGAGGGTTTTGCACAGGTCTCATTTCATATGTTCTGCTTAAGTTAGAAGCCTCTGTTTTAATCTAGCGTTGATGATGGATGAAATTCAGAATTTCATTAATGACTTATCTAATGAACAGGCAGTAACTTCAAGCAATGCCACCTAATTTTCTAAATTCTTCTATTACCCCATCAGATTTATTATGGATAAAAATAGTAGAGATTTATTGTAAGTACTCACGCATCACTAGAACAGAGCTAATTAGAAAGAAAAGTGCTTTTTTATGCGTAGAGATCAACTATTTTTGTATTCATATAAAGTTAGTGGAGGCGTAGAAGAATTTTTTTAGGTTATCTCTATGAAATCCTGGCGTTAGTTCGTGATACCAATGCTGTTAAAAACTGTTGTGAAATAATAAGTTATATGAATAAGGATATTAATGGATATCCGATTTTTTCGTCGGTTTGTTTGTGTTTAGTCATTATGCCGGTTCGTAGTGGAACCGGCGTTTTTACAGTCTTTATTATTTGGGTATGAGTGGCGATTCAATAAAATATTCGTTAGGATTCCGGCAGGTTCTGCGGCACAAGTTCACTTGAGTCGCGCGATGTTGCTCCGCCTTTCTGGCGTCTCCGCCGAAGTAGATGCCCAAGATCATCCATCAGCGTATAAACCACAGGGATGACGATGAGACTGAGTAAGGTGGATGTTACGAGGCCACTGATAACGGCTGCTGCCATGGGTTGGCTAAAGGTTGGATCGCCACGCCCCCAGCCAAGCAGTAGTGGCGTCATACCTGCGCCCATAGCAACGGAAGTCATGATGATGGGGCGTACCCGTTTGTGACAGGCGTCCAGTAAGGCATCTGTACGAGTCATCCCATCTCGTTGTTCGGCAATGATGGCGTAGTCTACGAGAAGGATGGAGTTTTTCGTAGCAATCCCCATTAGCATGATAAAGCCGATCATGGAACTCATGCTGATGCTGTATTTCATAAGCAGTAATCCTACAAAAGCACCGCCAATAGAAAGTGGCAAAGCCATAAGGATGGTGAAAGGTTGTAAAACGCGGTGGAAGAGCAAGACGAGAATGGCGAAGATACAGAAAAGACCAACGCCCATTGCGATGACGAAGCCTTGAAAGAGTTCTTTCATGTTTTCTGCCTGTCCTTCGTCCAATGTTCGTACTGCGGCAGGGAGGTTTTGCATGGTTGGGGTATTTTGTACGGCAGTCACGAGTTCGCCGAGCTCACCGCTGCCAACTTGCACGACAATATTGATTTCACGTGCACGATCAAAGCGGGTGATTTGCGACGGACCGCCGGCAAAAGCTAGACGTGCAACGTCGCCGATACGTACGGCTCCCTGACGTCCGTTTATGCTTAGGTCTTCCAATGTAGCGAGATCGGCGCGTGCTGTTTCGGGTAGGCGCACGAGAATGGGCAATTGACGACTATCCAAGTTTAATTTGGCAAGACGCTGATCGTAGTCGCCTTGTGTGGCAATGCGTAGGGTTTCGGCGATTTGTTGTGTCGTCACGCCATGATCCGCCATTTTGAGCGCATCGGGGTATATCCGCAATTCTTCGTGCGGCAGGCTTTTACTACTTGAGATGGTGCCAGCGTTGGGTAAAGCGCGGATATCGCGCATCAAGGCTTGCGCCGTTTCATCTAATAATTGCGGATTGTCGCTGGTCAGTTCTACGATATAACCGGCCGTACCACCGGTACTTAGACCAACAGTAAAGCGTGCGCTGGCAATATCTTTTAGACGACGGTTGATTTCTTTTTCGATCTCAGTTTTGCTCAGGCGAGTGCCACGTGGGCTGAGGACAATATCAAAGCTGGCGAGATTACGAGATTTTTGGTTAGACTGACCGATATCTCCAGGCAGCTGACCGATGGAACTAAAAATATGGTCAATACCCGGGATATCGGCAATTGCTAGCCGTGCAGCGTCGCTCACTGCGATCGTATCTTCCAGTGTGGCATCCGGCGTAAGTTCAATTTTAACGCGGCTTTGGTTGATGTCGTCACTGGGCATAAAGGTAGAGGGCAAACGCCCCGCTAAACTCAGTGAGAAGATAAATAAAGCAATGGTGATGGCGAGGGTTGTCCAGCGCCAACGCAAAGTGAATGCGACTACCTTTAAGTAGGCGCGCATCAGGACAGTATCCGCGTAAGCCCGTGGACGTTCTTGCCGGAGAACATAAGCGGCCATCATCGGGGTTATTAGGCGCGCCACGACTAGCGAGAAGAAGACGGCAATTGCAGCCGTCCAACCAAACTGACGGAAGAATTGACCGATTACGCCGTCCATAAATGCGGTGGGAAGGAAAACAGCAATCAGGGTAAAGGTGGTCGCGATTACAGCCAGACCGATTTCATCCGCTGCTTCCATGGCGGCATCGTACGGCGATTTGCCGCCACGCATATGGCGGATGATGTTTTCAATTTCCACGATGGCATCGTCCACCAAAACGCCAATGACCAGCGATAGGGCTAATAGTGAGACGATATTCAGCGTAAATCCAAAGAGCCACATGCAAAGAAATGCCGGCATAATGGATAGTGGTAAAGCTGTCGCGGCAACCAAGGTGGCACGGAAATTACGCAAGAATATGAAAACGACGACAACCGCGAGGATAGCACCCTCTATGAGCATATCTAGAGAGCTCTCGTAATCTTCTTCTATTGGTGTGGCGCGGTCATAAACTTTTTCAATGGTAAATTGAGGGTAATCCGCTTGGATACGCTTCAGCTCGTCATCTACAGCATGCGCAACCGCAACTTCACTTGCGCCACGGCTGCGTGTAATCTCAAAAGCAACCACGGTTTTTCCGTCAAATTGGGCGATGGAATCGGTTTCTGCTGAGTCATCACGGATGCTGGCAATGTCGCCCAGACGTTGCGCTCCGCCATTACCGGTAATTTGCATATCTGCCAAAGCAGCCGCTTGTGATAACGCGCCGAGCGCTCGTACGGATTGTTTACCTCCGCCAATCTCTGCTTCACCGCCAGATGCATCCTGTTGTAAGGCTGCAACTTGCGCGGATAAGCTGGTAATCGGCAGTCCCAAACCTTTCAGTTTTAGAATATTGGGTAGGACTTCTATTTGCCGCGTTTCACCTCCGATACGGTCGACACTGCCAACACCGTGAATGCTAGTGAGACGACGCGTCAGTTTGTCGTCAACAAACCACGATAGTTCTAAAACATTCATATCTTTTGCCGATACGGAATACGTCAATAATGGCATACCAGTAGTGCCAACTTTGGAAATTACGGGATCATTAGCGGCAGCGGGCAAATCGCTGCGAATCTCACCTACAGCCGAACGTACTTCATCCAGTGCTTCCTGCAAATCTTTTTCCAGTCGGAATTCTATGATGGTGGTTGATGCTCCTGTTTTTATCTGACTGCGGATTTTTTTCACACCATCAAGAGAGGCAATACGACTTTCAATTTTTTTTGCTACATCCGTTTCCAGTTGTGGCGGTGATGCACCGGGCAGCGTTACTGTAACGATGACGACTGGAAAATCCATATCTGGAAATTGTTGTATCTTCATCACGTTAAATGCGTGCCAGCCACCAAGAGTCAGTAGGATAAATAATAGAATTGCAGCAAGCGGATTACGGATGGACCAAGCAGAAATATTCATCACTTACTCCTTGGCAATCTGAACCGTATCGCCGTCTTGTAAGAAGCTGGCACTACGTTCGACCACTTGAGCTCCAGCGGGCAAACCTTCGCGCACGACGACACGATCCGCGATACGCTCACCCAGCGATAGCGCTTGTCGTTTTACGCGATTATCCTTATCTACCAGCATGACATAATCATAGCCATCTTCGCGTATCAAAGAAGAAACAGGTAATGTTTGCACATTTTCCTGCCCTAAGAGAAACGCTCCTCTAACCAACATACCGGCACGTAAAGCATTATGTGGTTGCATCGCAACAAAAACGGTTAATTGTCGTGACTGAGGGTCGGTTACAGGGGCAAATTTCCTTATTTTTCCTGGGATGACGTTATCTCCCACACGCACGTTAACAGGTATGCCCACTTTCAGACGGCTTGCCTGTTCAGGGTTCACTTGAGCCTGCCATTCCAATGCTCCATCGACAATCTCAGTAAAAAGCGGTAAACCAATTGCTGCCGTCATGCCCAATTCAGCTGGACGCGTAATAATTATGCCATCCGCGGGGGCGCGGACTTGAGCATAATCTAGACGCAATTGCGCCATATCACGCGCAGCGACAGCGCCGTCTAATCGCGCTTGTGCTTCTCGCTCTGAAGTCACAAGTTGCTCACTATCACTGACGCTAATAGCACGCTCTTTAATTAAAGTACGCACGCGCGATACATTGCTTTTTGCTTGTTTCAGTGCAGCCTGCGCTTGCGTAACGGAAGCCTGAGCTTGCGCCAATTCTTGCTTGAGTAACGCCGTATCGAATAAAGCAAGCGTCTGCCCTTGTTTTACCGTATCGCCAACATCGGCCATAAGACGTGCCAATGCTACACCTGCTACTTGCGCATTAACGACGGCTATCTCGCCTGCTTCTATCGTACCGTCTGCTTCCAATGAAACCTCATGCGACATCGTTTGCGCGGTTACGACACTGACCGTTAACGCGGCTTGCGGTGCCGCTTCTGATGGCGGTGTATTATCAGCTGCAAATCCGACATGGCTGAAGAAGAACAATAAAAGGGTTAGTCTTTTTTTCATAGTTATCTCTCTTTCGCTCATGGGAGCCATGTTTGCAGTCTAACAAAGATAGAGGGACGATTCTTGCGCAATTGATGACGTACATTTTAGTTCTTAGGAGAGATAAGCTGATATTAGGATGCTTTACAGGCTATAAAAAACGAAGCGTAATATCAAAATGCCTGGTCGTTCGTAGATCTGGCACGGTATGAACAGCGTTCTGTGTACTGGCATTCAGCAGTATGACGCGGAAGCGGTGCTGGCGATATGAGCAGAACGCTGATGAGCATCTCTGTTGCGTCTCGCACTATATTTAGAAAATCAAATTTATACCTCTGTTTACTATTGGCGTATTTTTTAGGGCAAATGCTGCACTGCCGTATCGTAATTAAGAGCAAAGGGAGATATTGCCTGTGTCAAAGTGTGTAAAAAGTTCATAAGGATAAAGAGCGCTCCTATCATTGTGCGGTAAAAACATTTGTCTTGGTACCGTTTTTATCTGACATTGATACGATGGATTAAAGGCCAAATTTGTAGGAATTTGTTGGGTCGTTTACGCAGATACTAAGGGATGAGACCTTTGCACCCCCCCAAACACCGCTTACATTACCCCGACATCCACAACTCAAACAACATCCCCATGAGCAGCT
>JAUMZX010000143.1 GCA_030527905.1 Cardiobacteriaceae bacterium | reverse complement strand
AGCAGCTTAAAACTCTGCGATTTTGGTGTGGTTTTCTGGGCTAATCTAATACAGCCCCTATTTAATTGTCACGATGTACTTAAATTGTTATGAACTGAACTCAGTGGAATAACCGCTCAGTTTTTTTGATGCCGGAACGCGCGAATTTGACGACGTTCTCGTTTATCAGGGCGATGAACAGGGTATTGCACCATGTCGCGAGCTGCTTGTTGCTGCGCTTGTAATAGTCTGCGATTTGCAATACTGTTAGCCGTTTCTTGATAGAAGGTTTGGGCGAGAGGTGATGACACACGTTTGTTTTCGCACTTTTCGACCACAATGTCGTAGATTTGTTCGCGATGTTTGTCTATGTGTAGGCGATCGCCGCATTGGATGTTACGCGCGGGTTTTGCGCGTTGACCGTTGACAAGAATTTTTCCGCTTTCTATGGCTGCTTTAGCTAAGCTACGCGTTTTGTAAAAGCGTGCTGCCCATAACCATTGGTCTAGACGGACGCTTTTTTCTTCATTCATATCACTATTCGTTATTATCGTTAGTTTCTGTTAGTTTTTCTTTGTTATGCAGGTTTATGTTTAGCTCAAGCATTTCCGTTTCGCCTTCGCTAGAGATGTCTGCACTGATATCATCTAGATCAATAGCAAAGTATTTTTTTACTACTTCCAGTATTTCTTGTTTCATCGTTTCTAGAAATTGTGGCTGGCTACTTTGGTTGCGTTGATGTGCTACGATAATTTGTAACCGTTCTTTCGCCGTTGCTGCAGAGTTATGGCTGCTCTTTTTGAAGAAGTTAAACAAGTTCATGTGTTAACCTCCAAAGAGTTTGGAAAATAAGCCTTTACGTTTGGCGTCAAGGAAGCGGTGTGGCAGATCTTTGCCTAAGAAACGTTCAACGAGGTCAGAATAGGCTTGTCCTGCTTGGCTATCTGGGAAAAGAATTACAGGTTCACCTTGGTTAGATGCGGTGAGGACGGTTTGAGATTCAGGAATAACGGCAAGTAGTTTGATGGAAAGGATTTCGATTACGTCCTCAACGGAAAGCATTTCTTGTTGTTGTACGCGTTCGGGGTTGTAACGTGTGATGACAAGGTGTTCTTTAACGGGCGATTCACCAAGTTCAGCGCGACGTGATTTGCTTGCTAAGATACCAAGAATACGATCTGAGTCACGGACAGAGGAGACTTCGGGGTTCGTGGTGATGATGGCTTCATCGGCAAAATACAGTGCCATCAATGCACCTTGTTCTATGCCTGCGGGGCTATCACAGATGATGTATTCAAAAGACATATCTTTGAGATCATTAATGACTTTCTCTACGCCATCTTTTGTGAGTGCTTCTTTATCGCGCGTTTGAGAGGCCGGTAAGATGTAGAGATTTTCTACGCGTTTATCTTTAATTAAGGCTTGTTTTAGGTTTGCTTCGCCGTTAATAACGTTGATAAAGTCATAAACAACGCGTCTTTCTACGCCCATGATTAGGTCTAAATTTCGTAAGCCTACGTCAAAATCGATAACGCAGGTTTTATGGCCTTTCATAGCTAATCCACAGGCAAAACTGGCGCTGGTCGTGGTCTTCCCTACTCCGCCCTTGCCTGAAGTTACAACAATAACTTTACTCATGTTTTTATCTCTTTGTTAAATTTTGAAGCGCATTATACCGATACTATTTGCATACTTTCATCAGGATTGAGATAGATGAAGACATTTTTTTGTATGTTATTCGCTTGTAGCTGTTCCATATCTTGATAAAAGCCTGCGATAGAGATGAGTTCTGCTTCGAGCTCGTGACAATAAATACATGCGCTGGTGTTATTTTGTCCGCCAGCAAAAGCGCGCCCACGCAAGGCACCATAAACACTGATGTTACCATCCGCATAGATTTCCGCGCCATGGCTAACGGTGCCGATAATGATTAAGTCGCCGCCTTCCGCATAGATACGCTGACCAGAACGGATGTTGTGACGTATGATTTTAGTTGCTTTGGGAGTGGAGACTGAAATGGCTGGTGTTGAAGGAGAGGGGGCTATTGTTGGAGGAGTGATCTCACGTGGTTTATCCGTCGTAGGCTTATTGGCGGTTTTATTATTACTGCGGTTGTCACCGTTGATTTCCGCGAGACCTGCAGCAATTAGTGCATTGCGTTCAATATGTTTGCCACTAATACCGATAAGGCTTAGTTTTTGCCGTTCGAAAATGCGTTTTAAGGTTTTCAACCATTTTTCGTCTGGATGAAAGTCTTGTAGGGCGGAAAGGTCAGCGACTAAAGGTTGTGTGGCAAAAAAATCAGCCGGAACTTGCGCCAGCTTGTTACTGAGTTTTTCATCAATTTGCGCTGTATCGGCTTCTTGCAGTAAAACGGCAGTTATGCCAGCACTACGGCCTTTAAACGGCAGGGGATCACTCATGGCTTTGCTAATAATTTATTGAAAATGCGGCATGATACGTTTTTCAAGCAGTGCGCTCAAGTGCCGCTCTGTTTTTTGTACTTATATAATGTACGACGTATGTTTTTTTGAGGATGAAGCATGATATCGAATGTGCGAGAAGTTTTAGCGCAGTTAGTCGCGTTTCCGAGTATTTCTGGAAGCGATTGTACAGCGATGTTAGATTGGGTTGCTGATTATGCGTCACCATATGTAGTGCAATGCCAACGCCTGCCTGCTGAAACAGGGCGTGCCGAAGCTTTGTTGATGCAGGTTGGTGCGGGAAATGGTGGAATAGTGCTCTCCGGTCATTTGGATGTTGTGCCTGTTGAAGGTCAACCGTGGGAAAGCGATCCATTTGTGTTGCGTGCAGCAGATGAACGTTTTTACGGACGAGGTGTCTGCGATATGAAAGGTTTTGTTGCTTGTGCTTTGGCGTTGCTGCCGCAGTGGGCACCAAGTGTACGTAAACCGGTTTGGCTTGCCCTAACTTGCGATGAGGAAATTGGATGTTTGTCTGCACCAGCCATGGCAAATGCTCTGCATGCTGCTGGGGCACAAGGGGCATTTGTTTGGGTAGGAGAACCAACCTCTATGCAGGTGGTCGTAGCTCATAAGGGAATTACCAATCTACGTACAGTGGTATATGGTCGGGCCGCGCATAGTAGTCAGATAGGACAAGGCGTGTCTGCTGTACATGTTGCTGCGCGTTTGGTTACCAAGATTGAGGATTTAATGGGTGGGTGGCAGGCAAAAGGATATGTTGATAAGCATTTTAATGTTCCTTTTTCTTCGTTGCATGTTGGTAGGATTCGTGGTGGCGCAGCCATAAATGTTATGGCGGATCGCTGTTTTTTTGATTGGGAAATTAGGCACTTGCCGCAGACGGATTTTGAGGAAATTATGCGATATTTTGCGGACGAGGTACGAATGCTGGAAGCAGATTATGACGGTGTACGTATTGAGACAACAGCAACGATAAATACGGTTGCCGCTTTGCAAGATGCAGAACATGGTGCATGGTTGGATTTGTTATCGTGCCATCTTGCTGATACAAACAAACAGTACGTGGCGTATGCGACTGAAGCGGGTGCTTATCAATTGGCCGGTCATCAGACTTTGGTTTGTGGGCCGGGGAGTATTCGTCAGGCGCATCAGGAAAATGAATGGATTGCTGTAACACAGTTAGAGCAATGTGTGGCAGTAATGCAATCTGTCATAGCATCACATTGCGGTATGGAATAGGACATTTTTTGATAAAAATGCATTTGAGATGAGCAAAAATAGACCTAAAGCCGTTCGTTTAAGAGATGACTAAATTGGCTAGATGCGACGTCATAAACCATGAATAAGTTTTAGGATTGCGGATAAAAAAAACCGGTTCGTATAAAGAACCGGTCAAATATTTCAGGTACATATAATTGATTAGATGTGTCTTATTATACACAAGTTAAATAAAAAATGATGGTTTTTTGCACTAATTTTGTTGATATTTCGCTACTATGATATGAGTTTAATGAACGAGGAGTTTTGCATGATGTCTTTGATTGCTGATATTGGAGGAACCAATGCGCGTTTTGCATTGAGTAACGGTGTGCATTTATCTGCGATACAGACATTATCCACGGCAGATTATGCAACCTTGCAAGATGCTGTGAATGCTTATTTACAGGGAAATGACGCAAAAGTTTCGCAAGCGGCGATTGCAATTGCGACTCCGATTATGGGAGATTGGGTTCAGATGACCAATCATCATTGGGCATTTTCTATTCAATCGTTACAGAATGACTTAGGTTTGGATAAATTGTGCGTCATCAATGATTTTACGGCACAGGCATTTGCTGTACGTTGTTTGCAGGAAGACGAGGTACGTGTGGTTCGTACGGGGACGCGTATTGAAGGCACGCCGATTGCTGTCATTGGTTCTGGGACAGGATTAGGTGTTTCTGGACTGGTTTTTTGTGAAGGACGTTGGCAAGCGTTAGAAACGGAAGGCGGACATGTGAGTCTCGCGCCGCGTGATGATATGGAATTATATGTATGGCAGTATGCGAGAGCACAATTTCCGCATGTTTCTGCAGAGCGTTTAACGAATGGGGCAGGACTATCTTTAATTGATACCGTTTTGGCTGAGCGAGAAGGGCAGAAAGTGATTTCAGCACGTTCGTCGGCTGATATTACTTCAGCTGCTTTAGCCGGAGAAAAATGAGCGCGTCAGACGTTGGATATTTTTTCAGGCTTTCTTGCTACGGTAACTGCTGATTTGGTGTTAACGCTGGGTGCGCGTGGTGGTGTGTATTTGTGTGGTGGTATTTTACCGCGTATTGCGGATTACTTTATTCATGAGAGCCCGTTTAATGCCCGTTTTGTTGATAAAGGGCGCATGAGCAGTTATTTATCAGATATTCCTATCTGGTTGGTGATGGCTGAAAATCCAGGGTTACGTGGTGCCGCTGAAGTGTTGAAAAGTCGGGCTAAATAATACTCAGCAATTAAAAGCGCTGTTTTAATCTAGTGTTGACGGTGGATGAAATTCAGCGTTTCATAATGACTGATCTGACGTAACGAACAGACAGTAGCTTCGAGTAACGCTATCTAGTTCATCATCATCAAATGCTTCTACTGCTCCGTCAGATTTATATAGATAAAAATAGTAGAGGTTTACCGGTATCCACATATCACGAAAACAGAACCAATAAAAAAGTATATGCGACTTATCTTAAGAGATAACGCCCTTCAATTGTTTCTATTGTTTGTTTGCTTCTGGTTAGTCAGCGAGGGACAAGTAATAAAAGCATTTTATACTTTTAGGGGATGAAGATGATATTCGATGAGTAATTGTCTCAAAGGTAATTACTTTCAAGACACCGGATAAAAATGTCATATTAGGAGCGAATAGATTAGCGTGGGGGAAATCAGCACCCTTTGCAAAACCAATCAGAAAACAAGAATCAGAAACAGAGAAATACATAATGCATAAAAGTGTAGGAAATCGGAGCGTTGTTTACATTTTTGAGATTTGTTTGCTTTTATT
>JAUMZX010000142.1 GCA_030527905.1 Cardiobacteriaceae bacterium | reverse complement strand
AACTTCTGTTGCCGGTCAATCTAGAATTTCAAAGGTGGGTAACGCTTTTATGCGCTCTTCGCTTTATATGCCTGCGTTGGTTGCTTATCGTAGTGAAGTATTTCAACCCTTTGTCAATCGTCTTATAAAGAATGGAAAACGGCCAAAGCAGGTTATTGTTGCAATAATGCGAAAACTTGCCGTTATCGCTTTTACTTTGTATAGGACAGGAAAAAAGTTTGACAAAACCCTTTATAAATAAGGTTTTTTAAGTTTTTTACTCACTTGTAGATAAACTATAACCAATTCAAAATGGTTAGAGTTCTATTGCTTTATGCAAATAAAATTTAAAATATTGCTTGACTGGTTAACACACTATCTTAACTGTTCGGTTCTGTGTTTGTATAGGCGGATAAAATCATTATTTTGCTCATATATGCATATGTAGCGGACTCGGATAAATGCCTGTCTGAAAGGATATTTAGTGTGGGATTTGTGAAAATACTCGTGCTTTTCTCTTTAACGGCATTAATGGAAATTTTGGGTTGCTGGTTGCCTTATTTTTGGTTGCGCAAGAGCGGCTCCCCTTGGTTATTATTGCCTGCGGCTTTGTGTCTGGCTGCATTTTCGTGGTTGTTGACGCTTCATCCGGAAGCGAGTGGGCGAATTTATGTTGCTTATGGTGGGGTGTATGTAAGCATCGCTTTACTTTGGTTGTGGTTGGTTGACGGTGTACGTCCCCAATGGAACGATTGGCTGGGCATGCTGTTATTTTTATGCGGCATGTTGGTTGTTATGCTGGGCTCGGCCAAAACAAATTAACCGATGCTTATTTTTTAAGCATTATTTAAATTTTGTTTTGTTTCAAATGGTAATGTGATTTATCCACATGCTTTGCACACGGCAGCCAACATTTATTGTGTGGAAAATAATGTTTTTTTGAGTATCGGTTATCCGCTTCTGTCATATGCCAACAATAAAAGAATAAGGATTTATTATGCAAACTGTGCCTGCTCAAACTAGGGAACAAAAAGCCAGAAAGCGTTTGCAGCGTAGCAAAATATTGGCTGCAGGATTATTGTTATTGTCTTGTGCATTATTCGTCATTTCTGTTTTATACGCACAGCGTTTTCCATTTTTAGCTTATTTGAAGGCTTTTTCAGAGGCGGCCATGGTTGGCGGATTGGCCGATTGGTTTGCGGTTTCAGCTTTATTTCGCCAACCTATTGGCTTGCCGATTCCGCATACGGCGATTCTGCTGCGCAATCAATATCGAATTGCGGAGGAACTCGGGCGCTTTATCGGGCATAATTTTTTGCAGGGAAAACCAATTGCATTGCGCGTTTATCAAGCAGAGCCGAGCTTTAAGTTATTAAAATGGCTGAATGTTAACCGCGGTCGGTGGTTGCCGTTGTTAGCAGCACAATTGCCTGTCTTACTTGCTAATATTAAATCGGAACAAATCGTTTATTTGAGTCGCAATATGCTGATTCAACAATATAGCGGAGACAAAATCGGTAAAGTGTTGGCCGATATTCTCATGGTGTTAAAACGGCAGGGTATAGATGATATGCTGTTGTGTTCTATGATAAAGCAGATGCGGCGTTGGTTGAAAAATCCTGAAACGCGTGCTTTGCTTGAGCAAAGCCTGAACGAATGGGCAATAAAAATCGAATGTGAAGCGCCAAGTACATGGGAGAAAATAAAGGCTTCATTGAAAAGCAGCTTGTTAGAACGGGTCGATGGATGGGTTTCTGAAAAAGTACTTGATTGGGCGGATGGTTATCTCGCCGATGCTTTAGCTGATGTGCAGCACCCGTTACGCCGCTCATCAGCCGACCAGATTGCCCGTATCAGTAAAGCCTTGATTGATTCCCCGCTGTGGCATAGGCGTTTAGAGGAGAGGAAGCTGGAATTGGCCGAATCGGTTGTTTTTCAGGAATCGATAACCAGTTTATGGCACAGCTTGCAGTTATGGATGAAAAAAGATATTGGGCAGCAAGATTCGTTAATCCAGCTGCAGCTGGAAAAATCATTCAATCGGATGTTTCAACAAGCACAAGATCATCCTCAATTGATGAAAAGAGTAGATGTGAGGATTGCGCTGATTGTGCGCGATTGTATACAACGTTATCAAAATACTGCGATCATGTTTGTCGCCGACAAAGTGAAAAGCTGGAATAGCGAGCACATGGTGGAAAAATTAGAATTGAGCCTAGGCCGAGATTTACAGTTTATCCGTATCAATGGTACGTTGGTTGGCGGTTTGGTAGGGTTGTTGATTTATTGTGTATCAGAGTGGCTATTGAAATGAAGCTGCTCAGTGGTATTAAAGGCCTGTCTGAAAATTTTTAGGCAGGCCTTTGATTTTCTTATGCTGAGAATATAACCAATTTGTCTTTAGATACAATTTAATATTCTTTCTCAAGCAACCAGCTTCTCTTTAAGATGCGCTCCATCAGATTGCAGGCCTGTTTGCTTATTTTCGGTTTTCAGACAGGCATTTCGATTTTTAAGGTAAATGATTTTATGCTGTTGAAAACGCAAACCGTTCTACCCGGATTTAAGCTAACTTTGGGGCTGAGTGTATTAACACTATCGCTCCTTGTTCTGCTGCCGTTCGCTATGTTGGCGCAAACCGTATCCGATATGGGTTGGACAGGTTTTGTACACACTATCTCCGAGCCGCGCACGTTGGCAGCTGTTTGGCTAACCTTAAAAACCTCTTTCTTTGCCATGCTTACAAATGTAATTTTCGGCACATTGGTTGCTTGGGTATTGGTTCGGTATTCCTTTTGGGGAAAAAGCGTAGTCAATGCCTTGGTCGATTTGCCTTTCGCTTTACCCACGGCAGTAACTGGCGTGGCATTGGCTACGTTATACGCTCCGAATGGTTGGATTGGCCGTTGGTTCGCACCGCTGGGTATTAAGATTGCTTTTACACCTCTAGGCATCTGGATTGCTTTGGTGGTGGTCAGTTTGCCTTTTATCGTTAGAGCGGTTCAGCCGGTTTTGGAAGAGTTGTCGCCGGAATACGAAGAAGCAGCGGCAACGCTCGGCGCTTCTCGTTTAACCGTATTGCGTCGCATATTGTTGCCGGAAATCATGCCGGCTTTAGTTACCGGAGCAGGCATGGCCTTTGCCCGTGCCACGGGAGAATACGGCTCGGTTATTTTTATTGCCGGAAATATCCCAATGGAATCAGAAATTCTACCATTGATTATTGCCGGTAAATTCGAAATGTTTGATATTCAGGGTGCATCTGCAGTTGCATTATTTATGCTGCTGATTTCATTTTTTATTTTGTTTTTTTTGAATTTGTGGCAATGGCATCTTAATCGCCGTACCAAAAGGAGAAGCTGATGAGCTCGGCTCAAAACAACCCTTTGTTAGGTGAATCCAAATGGGTGCGTCGTTTGCTGATTGCACTGGCACTGATTTTTTTGTTGTTGATGTTGGTTATTCCATTGGCATCCGTCTTTTGGCATGCTTTGAACAAGGGCTTAACCTTATATGCGCAAGCGCTGATTAATCCAGATGCACTTTCTGCCATTTGGCTGACATTATTAATCGCCGTTATCGTCGTACCGCTGAACGCTGTGTTAGGACTTGCGATTGCTTGGTTGCTTACTCGTTTTGATTTTCGGGGAAAACAGCTTTTTACTACACTTCTTGATCTTCCTTTTTCCGTATCACCCGTAGTAGCCGGCTTGATGTTTGTCTTATTATTCGGCGCCAACAGTTTGATGGGAGGCTGGTTGGAAGCGCGAGGAATTCAAATTATTTTCGCTTTGCCCGGTATGGTGCTCGCTACCTTATTCGTCACATTTCCTTTTGTTGCTCGCGAGTTGATTCCCTTAATGCAAGCACAGGGCGATAGTGAAGAGCAAGCCGCTTTGATTCTGGGTGCCAGCGGCTGGCAGATGTTTCTCCGAATTACTTTACCCAATATCAAATGGGCGTTGCTGTACGGCATAATCCTCACCAATGCAAGATCTATGGGCGAATTCGGTGCTGTAAGCATGGTGTCCGGGCATATACGCGGCGAAACCAACACATTGCCGTTACAGGTGGAAATTTTATACAACGAATATAATTTTAC
Organism: Cardiobacteriaceae bacterium; assembly: GCA_030527905.1. Lineage (GTDB taxonomy): Bacteria > Pseudomonadota > Gammaproteobacteria > Cardiobacteriales > Cardiobacteriaceae > Cardiobacterium. The sequence goes on along the minus strand of JAUMZX010000142.1, from coordinate 1,379 downwards.
CGCTGCTTTTGCACTTTCAAGCCTGTTGGCTCTCTTGGCATTGATGACTTTATTGTTGCAAAACCTTTTAGCATGGCGGCAGCGCAAGCAATTGGCAGTAGCCCAACGTCTCGACTAATGCCTGCCTGAAATAATGAAAACACCGGAAAAAATATGACCATTCGTATCGAAAATCTCAATAAGCATTTCGGCAAGTTTCATGCCTTGCAAAATATCAACCTTACCGTGCCTACCGGAAGCCTTACCGCTTTGCTCGGGCCATCTGGATGCGGGAAAACCACTTTACTACGCATTATTGCCGGTTTGGAACACGCTGATAACGGTGCCATTTTTTTCGATGATGAAAACGTAACCACTAAGCATGTACGCGAACGTAAAGTGGGATTTATGTTCCAACATTACGCTTTATTTCGGCACATGAATGTATTTGACAATATTGCTTTCGGTTTACAGGTTTTACCGCATCGAAATCGCCCGTCTAAAGCAGCTATCGAGGAAAAAGTATTGTCATTGCTCAAACTGGTGCAGCTCGAGCAGCTTGCAAAAGCTTATCCGGATCAATTATCCGGCGGACAACGACAGCGTATTGCTTTGGCACGCGCCTTGGCGACTGAGCCGAAACTGTTGCTATTGGACGAGCCTTTCGGTGCATTGGATGCGAAAGTGCGTAAAGAATTGCGCCACTGGCTACGCCGAATTCATCATGAACTCGGTATTACCAGCATTCTGGTTACACACGATCAGGAAGAAGCTTTGGAAATGGCCGATGAAATTGTCGTTATGAACCATGGTGTAATTGAGCAGGTTGGTAGTGGTGATAATTTGTATCACACTCCGGCCAATGTTTTTGTAACTGAATTTCTCGGCGAGGTGAATGTTTTCGATGATGCACGCATCGAGCAGAATTGCCTTTACATCGGAAACTATCAGGAGCCTTTGCCAAATCAGAATAACGAGCGGCAAACTGTGACTGCTTATGTGCGCCCGTACGATTTGGCTCTTTTTACCTATGCCAAAGAAAACAGCATCGGTCAAGCTGAAATCGAGGCCATTCAAACGACCGGACCAATGGTACGGCTGACACTGCGGCGGAGCGACACTCACAAAACGATACAAGCACTAATTCCGCAATCGCAATATCGTGCCGAGCCGTTGGTTATTTCCCAAATAGTTTGGCTTTACCCGCAAGCGCATACGGTATTTAAGTTACCGCAGCTAGTTGAATATGTTATTTAATCTTTATATTTAAAACCAAATGCCTGTCTGAAAATAAGATTCAGACAGGCATTTGGTTTTAAATTAATAAAGCATAGTCGTAATATGCCGACATTTTCATACATGAGAATGGCTTGAACCATTTTTTAGAATGAAAACCCTTG
>JAUMZX010000141.1 GCA_030527905.1 Cardiobacteriaceae bacterium | reverse complement strand
ATAAAAGCAAACAAATCTCAAAAATGTAAACAACGCTCCGATTTCCTACATTTTATACTTACTTCTCTTTATGCGTATGCTCACTTTCATGCTTTGTATGTTGATGCCCTTGCTCTTGGGGAGCTCCGTCCATATTCATGTTATGGTTGTGATCTTCCATTTTCATAGCGTCTATTTTTCCGTCTTCTGGAACAAAATGCTTGATTGTATCTTCAACACTCAAGACTTTTGCGTCGCATGTTAAAGTTAAACCATTACTCAACTTCAACTCAAGTGGGTAGCTATCTCCAATCTTAGGGATATGTTTAACATCCATCAACATCGCATGATAGCCGCCTTTTTTGAAGCGGTGTTCGCCTGGTGTTATGTCATAATCCTGTATCTGACTCATTTCCATTTTGCCATTTTGGTGAATCATCTCATGTATTTCTACTTTATCGCTCAATTTACTCAGAGTTACTCCTGTTAACTTGATGGTCTCCTTACCCATATTTTCTAAAGTAAAGAAGGCGCCAGTCATCTGTTTTCCAGGAATTACTTCTTGGATAAGGCAATCTTTTACACTAATGTCTCCTGCAATAGCTACTCCGCTAAAAAGTGCGCCTAGAATAAAGATCTTTTTCTTCATAACATAATACTCCCATTAATATTTATTTTTTCACATATCTTTGTGGGCATATTAACCACACAACATATTTATGTCTAAATACACCAAAAAACATCGCAAATATATCACGATAATCATCACAGTAATACTTAAGCGAACGCTATTAAGGCGTTTTTAAAAAACGACGATATGCACTATTCTCAGTTTCCTCTGTGTAATCATAGCCTATCGCAGCGAGGTGAGCTTCAAGGGCTTCTGGATGACTACTTTGCACGCCCGCTAGAACACGCCCATAATCGCTACCATGATTACGATAATGGAATAAGCTGATGTTATTTGCGGTTCCTAATGTTTGCAGAAAGTGTAGAAGCGCACCTGGACGTTCAGGGAATCCAAAACGAAAAACTCGTTCATTAACTATCGTGGTACAAGCGCCTCCAATCATATATCGTAAATGTGATTTGGCCAGTTCGTTGTCTGTTAGGTCTTCGCTACTATAGCCATGCTGTTGTAACTTCGTAATGAGAGAAGCTAATTGCGCCCGTCCCCCAGATAACTGCACTCCTACAAATATTTGTGCCTGTTGAGGTGATTGGTAGCGATAATTAAATTCAGTCACAGCTTGATCACCAAGCAGCGTACAGAATTTAAGGAAGCTACCTGGTTTTTCTGGAATTGTTACCGCAAGCAAACCTTCACGTTGTTCCCCAATTTCAGTACGCTCTGCAACATAACGAAGACGATCGAAATTCATATTAGCGCCAGAAACAATATTAATTAATGTAAGCTTTTTATCTAAAGGCTTTTGCTTTGCCAACCATTTTTTAATTCCAGCAGCAGCAACAGCACCAGAAGGTTCAGCAATCGCCCGAGTATCATCAAACAAATCTTTCATGGCAGCACAAATCTCATCAGTACTGACAGTTACAAAATCATCCACATAGCGCTTAATCAAATCAAAAGTAATCTCACCTGGCATTTTGACGGCAACCCCATCTGCAAAAATACCTACCTGTTCCAGATATTTACGTTCACCTCCTTGCACAGCAATCGTCATAGAAGCAGCATCCTCTGGTTCTACACCGATAACCTGAATATCTGGACGCAATTCCTTTATCAATACGGCAATACCAGCAAGCAACCCACCGCCACCACATGGAACAAAAACAGCATCTATAGGATGCGGATGTTGTGTAAGAATTTCTAAAGCAATAGTCCCTTGTCCAGCAATCACATCAGGATCATCAAAGGGATGGATATAAGTATAACCATACTGTTGTTGCAATTGTTGCGCATGCTGCGAAGCCGCATCATAAAAATCACCGTGTAAAACCACCTCAGCATACTCACCACCAAAACGCTGTACGGCTTCCACCTTAATCAGTGGCGTGGTCACCGGCATAACAATAACAGCCTTTATTTTCAACTTATTAGCAGCAAGCGCAACACCCTGTGCATGATTTCCCGCCGAGGCACAAATGACACCTCGCTCCCTTTCCTTATCCGTTAAACGATATATTTTTGTATATGCTCCACGTAGCTTGAAGGAAAATACAGGTTGCAAATCTTCCCGCTTACACCAAATATTATGCCCAAGCCGATCTGACAAACGAGGCATCATATCCAGTGGCGTTTTAACTGCAACATCATAAACAGGCGCGGTAAAGATTCTCTCGATATAATGATGCATGCGATTTCCCTATGAGGTAATTTAAATTATGGATCAAAAAGCTCTAAAAATGCTGGTAGCAAAAGAAGCGCTGCATTATATCGAAGACGGTATCATTTTGGGGGTTGGCAGTGGTTCAACCGTCAATTGTTTCATTGACATGCTCGGAACAAAAAAAATGTCATTTATCGACATTGTCACTGCTTCTGAAGAAACGAGCCGTCAATTACAAGCATACGGATACCATGTTAGTAATTTAAATAGCGTGGGACATATTGACGTTTATATAGATGGTTGCGATGAAATTAATCCTTCAAAAGCAATGATAAAAGGTGGAGGCGCCGCACTTACAAGAGAAAAAATTGTTGCTGCTTGCGCTAAAAAATTTGTCTGCATCGTAGATGAAAGTAAACATGTTCCGATATTGGGTAAATTCCCTTTACCCGTAGAGGTTATCCCAATGGCTCGTAGCTATGTTGCTCGCGAACTCGTAAAAATCGGAGGTGAACCAAGATGGAGAGAAGGTATCACAACCGACAACGGCAACTGGATTCTTGATGTCCACCATCTCAGTATCACTGAACCATTCAAACTTGAAGAACACATCAACAATATACCTGGCGTAGTTACCAATGGTATCTTTGCACGCCAATCTGCAGATATTGTTATTACATCGTACGATAACGGAAATATAAAAATCTCCTAAAAAGCCCGAAAGAATGCCGTTATGAAGTAGATTTTTCTTTCGGGATAGAATCGTCATTTTGCATATAAGGATTAAAGTTTATTCGACTTAAAATCCATAAGAATCATTGTATTATGTCCAATACTTCAATGGGGACAAAAAAATAAAACACGCATTGCTTAAACAAACGGTGGAGAAATTTTTCTAATCTAATCTTAGCCATTCAATAAACATGGGGTTCTACCAAATCCAAAATCCGCCAAACCTTTTGGGGTTTCTATTTTCAATAGTTAGCATGTAATTCTCAATGTAGAATTTTCTGCGTTAAAAATATTCGTGGGCATGTACACCCGAAAGATTTCAACCTAAATAAGACAGACCATGATTACGTTAGGAGATCATGAACCTTCAGAAAGCTATCCTTTATGGTGTTCCACAACCGTTACGTACTCCTCATCGCTCCTCTTAAGAAGGTGTATCCAGATATCTATGTTTACAAACAAAGTACTTCTTCCATTACATTCTTTCTTGACAGATATAAATCTGATATTGGAAAAAGTACGCTGATAATGGAAATCTACTGTATAAGCTGTAAATGATACCAATAAAACTGGATAACCAACGCCAAATGATATTCACTTTATCTTTAATCAGTTTATTTCACGACGTGCACTCCAACCCAGAATATAGCATAGACCGCTACATTTACTCTTCACAACAAAAGCATCATAGCTCCACAAATACCACTATTTACAACAATTAATAAACGATTTTTACCACAAAAAAACACTTATAATCTTATACAAAACCCTCTGCATAGGCTAGAAAAAATAGACAACAATTTGTAATATCATAAAAAAATAAAGGATACTCATGAGAAAAAATATTGTGAAATTCCTGTGTCAAAATATAAGATTCTGTAATACAATAGCTAAGGATGATTATTAACAGATTAAACATTTATTATTTATAACTTTGATATAACCAAAACTGCTAATAACTATCTGTCTGGTCGTTCAGGATGATCTTTTAATCGCATGCACGACTTATGAATCCCCTCAACATGAGGCACAAATCGTTAGTAGGGAAACAACATAAATCATCAGCGGAACTGAGCATACCTGGTCCCAGATTATACAAAAATGATTATTAAGATTTTGGAGTCATTATGTCTGCTATGTTTCTATTACAGTTTGTCATCGTTCTGGTGTGCATACTGATTGGAGCCCAAGTCGGCGGTATCGGTCTTGGTGTGTTCGGCGGCTTAGGCCTTGCTATTCTTACATTCGGTTTCCATTTACAACCAACTAGCCCGCCAATTGACGTTATGTTAATGATTATGGCTGTCGTGGCTGCAGCATCTGCAATGCAAGCTGCGGGAGGGCTTGACCTTATGATCAAAGCGGCTACTCGTATTTTACGCAAAAATCCGAAGCATATTACTTTCATGGCGCCAGCAGTTACCTATATTTTCACTATTTTTGCAGGTACTGGCCATGTCGCCTATTCTTTCTTACCCGTCATTGCAGAAGTAGCACTCCGCAACGGTATTAGACCAGAACGTCCACTTTCTATGGCAGTAATCGCTTCCCAATTTTCTATTGTCGCTAGCCCCATTGCTGCAGCAGTAGTTTCCGCCTTATCTTATCTGACAGATTTTCATATAAGTATGCTAGATATTTTAAAAGTAACTATACCATCCACAGTACTAGGTATTGGCATTACTTGTATTTTTGTTAACAAGATGGGTAAAGAACTGAAAGATGATGAAGAATATCAAAGACGACTTAAAGATCCTACATATCTCGAAATGCTTGATACCCAACAAGCCGAAAATATTGATGAAAATTCAGCTAGTAGCGCTTCTGCAAAAATTTCTTTAGCTATTTTTCTATTGGCCGCACTACTTGTTGTTATTCTAGGTAATAAAGAATTTCGTCCTTATTTTCCTGATGATAAAGGGGTTCTAATCCCTCTAGGAATGGCACATACGATTGAGATTATTATGCTAACTGCTGGCGCATTAATTATTTTCATTTGCAAACCAGATGGTACGGTAATTACCCGTGGTTCTGTCTTTCATGCAGGTATGCGCGCCGTTATCGCAATTTTTGGCATCGCTTGGCTAGGCGATACACTTATGCACGCACATTTATCTGAAGTGCAAAACATGGTGTCTGGATTGGTTGAAAAAGCGCCATGGACCTTTGCCTTTGCCCTTTTCGCGCTTTCAGTATTAGTCAATAGCCAAGGGGCAACCGTAGTTACGCTTTTTCCTCTAGGCGTAAAATTAGGCATACCACCAGAAATTATGGTTGGTACCTTTGTTGCGGTAAACGGTTACTTCTTTATTCCAAACTATGGACCAATTATTGCTTCTATTGATTTTGATACAACTGGAACAACCCGTATTGGACGTTATATCCTAAATCATAGCTTTATGATACCTGGCCTATTGAGTATGGCATTTAGCCTAACATTTAGTTTATTACTCGCAAAAATACTAATTTCATAAATAGTCTATAC
>JAUMZX010000140.1 GCA_030527905.1 Cardiobacteriaceae bacterium | reverse complement strand
TGAAAGTAGCGGCACAAAGTCATCTGAAAGCCATCTGTGTAAACCTGCTCAAAGCGGGGAACAGGATAGAGATGTTTTTTCCTGTCTAAAAGGCGGGGAATCGCCCAGATATTGGGTATTTCAGGGATGGTGATGCAAGAAAATGAGCAGAAAACAGGTTCATTTGTGTTGAAAAATGAATGAGTGGATGAGATGGAGGGTTTTGCACAGGTCTCGGCCTATCATGCGCTATTCCATACACATAAACCCAAAATGCAGGTTAACAAACAGGTCTATTGCCATTTCTACGTTCACACGAAATCTTATGTACCACTTTCATATACGCTTGGGTGTTCGCCATCTAATCGATTTCTATTGATACGGATCATCTGTCTCGCACTTCATACTGACCATTCTAGAAACATAGCATGCTATAATAAAACATTCTATGCTATATATTTGAGAGGTTACTATGTCAACTGTTATCTATCGCCTGTGCAAAATTGCCCATATCATTGGCTTAAGTCTATTTTTAGGTTCTATTTTCTCGCATATTGTCGCCAGTATCGGCGGCGGACCACCGGGCAACCCTTCTTTCATTGCCGCACGCGAACACATTTCTGCTGCTACCCGTTTTTTGACAATGCCGGGTTTAATGCTGTGTCTCATGACAGGCATTAGCATGTGTTTTCTCAAAGGGACATCTTCCTTGCGCCAACGATGGTTACTTTTACACGCTATACTGGCTGTTATCGTCGTCATCCTCTCTGTCACCGTTATTGTACCGGCAGGTGAACAGACGCGAGCACTAGCGCATGCCTCAGCAAAGCCTGCAGAAATTCTCGCAGCAAAACGCGTCGAAGATATTGCTGGTGCTATCAATATCTTGCTCACTCTGACAATGATAAGTCTCTCGGTCTTTCGACCACGTTTAGGGCAAAATTAAAGGCTCTACGAGATCAGTGGGCGCAAGAATGGTAAAACCTGCAGGAAAACGACTCTGTTCTTTTGCGCTCGGTGCCCGATCGCAAATCAGCAAATCAATATCGCGGAATGTCGCAAAGCAATACAAACCGTCCACTGTTAATTTACTGCTATCTGCCAAAAGGACTCTTTTATCCGCTTGCGCTAGGGCACACTCTTTTACTGCCAATTCAGGATAAGCGCGAATGGCAGGTCCTTGAGCATGAAAACCATCACAGCCAAAGAAAGCTAGGTCAAAACGTACCTGACGTACCGCACGCTCTGCCCATTGTCCGATATAACCATAACTTTTGTGGCGCAATTCTCCGCCGGTTACCATCACTTGATTATCACTACCAGCCAAAGCTTGAGCACTGCTCATCGAATTCGTCACAATCGTTAAATCACGGTGCTTATTCAATAAAATTGCCAATTGAGCCACTGTACTACTGGCATCAAGATAAATGACGCCTTCAGACGGAATCAAACGCTCCGCACATGCCGCAATCTGACTCTTTTCTTCCTGATGCCGCGCTGCCTTGCGGGCATAAACGTTTTCTAAATACGCACTCGCAGGCAAAACGATGCCATGTCCCTTATGTAAAATATTACGACTATGTAGCGCATTCAGATCCTTACGAATGGTCTCACCAGAAACCTGAAATACCTGCGCCAATTCGCTAACCCGCGCTTTACCATGCAGCATCACATACTGCACTATTTTCTCACGCCGCTCATTATCAACCGGTTTGGGCATTATTTTAATCCTTCAACGAAAGCGCACTGGCTAATGCTTGCTGATAACGCTTGCGATGAGGAAAGATAACTAGCGGATCAATCTCATCGAATTTCATTCCATGAAGCTGCGTGAGTTTTTGCGGCGCTGCGAAAATAGTTATCCCTTGCATAATCAGGCTGTCGTAAACACGTCGTTCACCATCTAACGCGAGGATGATAAGCACTTTGGGTGTGAAACGCCCTGCTGAACGTCCAACGCCTAAATACGTACTATCCCGCGCTAACGTCGTATATGCTCGATTAAAGCGGTTAATTTGCCAATAACCTAACAGAATTTGTAAAACCCAAGCGGCAATAATCACGATAAGTAAAGCAGTTGTAAGCGTCATAAAAGTCATGTGATAACGATATTGGTTGGTATTGTACCGCGCCAATAAAAAAAGGGGCGACTTTACGTGTTAGGTGCACTGATTGATTAAAGCACAGCGTCATTCAGTAATATTATTGCTCATCCCGTGCCCCTAGAACAGAAGTAACAACATCTCAAATAGGATTCATCGGCCAGCATTCCATCGCTTTATATACCTTGAAACCTATTAATTCCCACATATAAAAAAAAGGCGTTACTGATAACGCCTCTTTTCATACCGAGTCTATCGTCATACCAACTTAAATCAACAAAGTTAGTCCACACGACAAACTACACATGGCATTTTTACCTTTTACTTAATTCTTCCCGGACGTGCTTTATAACCATAATAAGCATCTTCCAGAATTTCCTTCATATCACTCACAATCGCTAAACGCGGATTAGCTGGTGTACATTGATCTTCATAAGCGAGATAGGCGATTTCTTCCGTTTTGCTCATATATTCTTTTTCATCTACACCTTGATCACGGAAATTCATCTTAATACCAACACGTTCACCCAGATCATAGACCGCCTGTGCATAAGAAATCACGCCTTCTTCAGGTGTGGCTGCCGGCAGCCCCAGCACGCGGGCAATCTCCTGATAACGTTCATCTGCACGATAATAATTATATTTAGGCCAAGTAGCCGTTTTTGCCGGCCGTGTCCCGTTATAGCGAATAACATAAGGCAACAGAATTGCATTTGTACGCCCATGGACTGTATGGAAATAGCCGCCCAACTTATGCGCCATGGAATGCGAAATTCCCAAAAATGCATTGGCAAATGCCATGCCCGCCATAGTGGAGGCATTGTGCATTTTTTCGCGAGATTCAAAATCAGCATTCTTCACGGAACTTTCCAAATATTGGAAAACTATTTTAATCGCTTGTAAGGCCAGCCCATCTGTGTAGTCGTTAGCTAATGTCGAAACATACGCTTCCGTGGCATGCGTTAAAACATCCATACCTGTATCCGCAACCACGAAATCCGGCACAGTCATAACAAAAGCAGGGTCAACGATAGCGACGGTCGGTGTTAACGAATAATCAGCCAACGGGTATTTTCGGTTATGTTTCTTATCTGAAATAACGGCAAACGGCGTGACTTCTGAACCCGTCCCCGAAGTGGTAGGAATACCAACATATTTTGCTTTTTCGCCCAGCTCAGGGAACTTAAACGCCCGCTTACGAATATCCATAAATTTTTGCACCAGATCGCGGAAATCTATCTGCGGCTGCTCATAAAACATCCACATTACCTTTGCCGCATCCATAACAGAACCACCACCAAGGGCAATAATAGTATCTGGCGCAAAGCCTTTCATTACCTCCGCACCACGTTCAACCGTCGTAATATCTGGATCAGGTTCAACATCAGCAAAAACGGTATAAACAACTTCATTACGCCGCAGGTGTAATTGTTCGATGACCCGTTGCAAAAAGCCCAACTTGACCATCGCCGCATCGGTCACAATCATCACTTTGTTCACATCTTTCATTTTTTGCAGATACTGTACGGCATCGCGTTCAAAATAAATTTTGGAAGGAACTTTAAACCATTGCATATTGTTTCTCCGGCGACCGACTTTCTTGATATTCAGCAGATTGATTGCACTGACATTATCGCCAACGGAGTTATGCCCATACGAACCGCAACCCAACGTAAGCGAAGGCAGAAACGCGTTATACACATCACCAATTCCTCCGAAAGTAGAGGGTGCATTCCAAATGACACGAATCGCCCGAACTTGACGACCAAAATCCTTAGCAAGCGCTGCATCTTTAGTATGAATCGCAGCAGAATGTCCTAGACCATGAAACTCGACCATCTGCCGCGCCTTATCAATACCATCTTGCGTGCTATTCGCTTTCAGCACCGCAATAACCGGTGATAACTTCTCACGTGTTAACGGCTCTTTCTCACCAACCTCTTCGATCTCTGCCGCCAAAATATTTGTTCCAGCAGGCACACTAAAACCCGCCTGCTCAGCAATCCATGCAGCCGGACGACCGACAATATCTGCATTTAACTTACCTAAGGCACAGTTCTTACTGTTCGCCTTCACGCCAAAGCAGAATTCCTCTAATAGCGCCTTTTCTTTTTTATTAACAAAATAAACGTGATACGACTTAAACTCTTGCACAAAAGCATCATAAATTTCTTTATCAATAATGACCGCTTGCTCAGACGCACAAACCATCCCATTATCAAAAGACTTACTCATCACAATATCATGTACTGCCTGACGTAAATCAGCGGATTTCTCTACATACGCTGGAACATTCCCCGCACCAACACCAAGTGCCGGCTTACCGCAAGAATATGCCGCACGAACCATCGCATTACCACCCGTTGCAAGAATCGTTGCAACGCCATCATGATTCATTAAAGCGCTTGTAGCTTCCATCGAAGGCTTGCTAATCCACTGAATACAATTTTCAGGCGCGCCCGCAGCAACCGCCGCGTCATATACCACCTTTGCCGCGTGAGCAGAACTTTCCTGTGCTGATGGATGAAAAGCAAAAATAATAGGATTACGTGTTTTTAGGGCAATCAGAGACTTAAAAATCGCGGTTGAAGTTGGATTTGTGGTTGGCGTAATCCCACAGACAACACCCACCGGTTCAGCAATTAACGTTAGTCCAGTAACATCATCTTCACTAATCACGCCCACCGTTTTTGTATGACGCATATTATTGACTACATGCTCACACGCAAACAGATTCTTCGTTGCCTTATCTTCAAACACACCACGCTTCGTTTCATCATAAGCATGCTTAGCCAACACGCCGTGTTGATCTAATGCTGCTACAGAGGCTTTGGCAACAATATAGTCAACCTGCTCCTGATTCAATTCACGAAACGCATCTAGCGCTTTCAATCCTTTACGAACTAGCGCATCAACATATTCCTCTGCTTCCACCTGCTTATCAGACATTCGTTCAGCCATTTCTCTCTCCCGTGGTTGTGTACACAAAAAGAGAAACGGCAGATATACCGTTTCTCTTTACGTAATTTTATAAAAAAAAAATACAAAAATCGATAAAATTTTCCGCAAAAATAACTAAAAATACATTTCGTTCATGTTTAGTAGGCCCTACCAAAAGCTTGAACATGCGATTCTGAGGGCAATAGAAAGATGAGAATTATAAAGATTTATATCTTGAGGCCTTTGCAAAAGGTCCCCAAACCGTTTACATTACCCCGACATCCACAACTCAAACAACGAGACCTGTGCAAAACCCTCCAACTCATCCACGCATTCATTTTTCAACACAAATGAGCCTGTTTTCTGCTCATTTTTTTGCATCATCATTCCTGAACCACCTAATATCTGGGCTCTGCTCATTTTTTTGCATCATCATTCCTGAACCACCTAATATCTGGGCAATTCCCCGCCTTTTAGACAGGAAAAGCCATC
>JAUMZX010000139.1 GCA_030527905.1 Cardiobacteriaceae bacterium | reverse complement strand
GATCATGGCTTGTGCGGTTTGCTGGAAGAAGCTGCTCATGGGGGATGTTGTTTGATTTGTGGATGTCGGGGTAATGTAAGCGGTTTGGGGTCCTTTTGCAAAGGTCTCATAATGTTCTAACCCTTCTAAAATAACGGTTCATTTTTTACCACCTTTCTCTAAGTTGTGCTTAAACTCTTTCATTGAATCTGTAATCTTTTCATAATCATCCGAGCCCGGTTTCTCATATTTATGGCTGCGACTCTCCTATACATTCTGCAATAAAATAAGCCGAAATGTTGTTTTCTGTTTTTAAATCAAGTCATTCTATCCAGCTCTGTCCTCGTTTTATTATTTTTCAAGTAATGAAGGAGCAGTTTTTTATATTTCTGTATTTATGGCGCGCAAAATAAAATGCGGCCCCAATCTTCATTGATTGACCGCATGAGGTATGACACAACGTTTTAGGTTTTATTTGAAGCCATCTCGCAGGTCTACGGTACGGTTAAATACCAATTTATCCGCTTGGCTGTCGGCATCAACGGCATAGTAACCCAGCCGTTCAAATTGATAGACCGTGCCTGCTTCTGCCGGCGATGCTGGTTCAGTTTTTGCTCCTTGGATTATTGTCAGCGAATGTGGGTTGAGCGTGTCGAGAAAATGCTCAGCCGCCATGGGGTCTGTTTGACTGAAGAGGCGTTCGTAGTTACGAATTTCGCAATCCAAGGCATGTTTCGCGCTCACCCAATGAATTACACCATTTGCTTTGTATCCTTCTGGATTTTTACCTAATGTTGCTGGATCGTGATGGCAGCGTAGTTCAATGATGTTACCTTCGCTGTCTTTGATGATTTCATCACAGGTGATGACATAGCTACCGCGTAGACGTACGGCTTGTCCTAAGGCAAGTCGTTTCCATTTTTTGGGTGGTTCTTCGGCAATATCGTCCTGTTCAATGAAAAGGGTTTTGCTGAAAGGTACGGTTCGACTGCCCTGATTCTCGTTTTGCGGATGGTTTGGCAGTTGATAGGTTTCTTCGTAATCATCTGGCAAACTGGTTATAGTCAGTTTGAGCGGGCGAACTACAGTCATGCGGCGCGCGGCATACGTGTTCAGATAGTCGCGTATCGTGCTTTCAAAGTATTCAATGGCAATGGTGCCATCTGCTTTGCTGATGCCGATTTTGCGACAGAAATCGCGTAAGGCACCTGCCGGAATACCGCGTCTGCGCATGCCGGCAATGGTCGGCATACGCGGATCGTCCCAACCATTTACGTGTTTTTCCTGTACCAGCTGGATTAAACGGCGTTTAGAAAGCACGGTGTATTCCAGCGAGAGACGGGCAAACTCTATTTGCTGTGGGTGGCAAGGCGTTTGTAATACTTCCAATACCCAATCATAAAGTGGGCGGTGGTCTTCAAATTCTAGGGTACATAAGCTATGCGTAATGCCCTCGAGCATGTCAGATAGGCAATGCGTATAGTCATACATGGGATAGACTTTCCATGAATCGCCCGCATGGAAGTGGGCAGCATGACGAATGCGGTAGATAACGGGATCGCGCATGTTGATATTGGGCGACGCCATATCAATTTTGGCGCGTAAGACATGGCTACCATCAGGATGTTTTCCATCCACCATTTCTTGAAATAAGGCGCGGTTTTCCGCAATGCTACGATCGCGGTAAGGGCTATTTTTACCTGCTTCTGTTAAGGTGCCGCGATTAGTCCGAATATCTTCGGCACTCTGACTATCTACATAAGCCATGCCTTTTTCAATGAGCTGCCACGCATAATCTAATAATTCAGGAAAATAATCGCTAGCATGCCGCAAATGTTTCCAGTCGAAACCCAGCCAATGCACATCATTTTTGATGCTGGCCATATATTCTTCGTTTTCTTTTTCTGGATTGGTATCGTCAAAACGCAGATTGCAGTAACCGCCAAAACGCTGCGCCATGTCAAAGTTCAGACAGATAGATTTAACGTGGCCAAGGTGTAAATAGCCATTAGGTTCCGGAGGAAAGCGCGTAACAACACGCCCGTCGTTTTTACCTTGTCTTAGGTCTTCTTCAATGATGTTTTTAATGAAGTTGGCCGCTTCGAGAGTTTGACTCATGGGAGAATCCTTATGCATTGTTGTTTGGGTTTGCCATGCGGCGGTGTAAAATGCGGCATTTTATCAGATTATGCGGAGCAAAAATGCGTTTACACGGGGTGTTATGCGTTCTTGGCTGGCTGATTTTATCGGCATGTTCATCATCACCATCGCCATCATACAAACCACACGTGAGTAGTAGGGATGTTAACCGTCAAGATTTTTGGGACAATTTTGCACCACGTGACCCAAGATATCAGAATGAAACTCAACCTGATACACCTTCTATGGAAAACGTCTGTGTCCTTCTTAGACAGCGTCCGCATTGGGCGGAAGCATTAGATGCAACCCGCCTGCGTTGGCATATTGAACCTTGGTATGTGCTGGCGTTCATGCATCAAGAATCGCGGTTTAATCCAACGGCCATGAGCACGTCGCAAGCCTATGGTTACGCTCAAGTGAAGGAACCGACTTGGGAGTGGTATCAACAGAAACGAGGGCGACAAAATGTCTCGCGTGAGCGTTTTGACGATGCTGTCGATTTTATTGGGTGGTATGCCAACCAGAATGTTATTCGTAATGGCGTTGATCTAAACGACGTCAAAAACCAATATTTGGCCTATCATGAAGGTTTGGGGGGATACGAAAATCGCAGTTTTCTTGCGAAACCTTGGCTCATGACTATCAGTGATAAGGTTGCTGATCGGGCTGCCCTTTATCAGGCTCAGCTCATTGATTGCCCTCTCTCTCATACATTTCGATGATTATTCCCTTTGAAAAGCATTTTTTTCTGGATCTCTTACATAACCAGAAAGTTTTTGCTTACCCTACGGAAGCCGTTTTTGGCTTAGGCGGTTCTCCCTTCTCACATCACGTGTATGAAGAGATATTACGTTTAAAAGGCGCTCGCCGACCAGAACAAGGCTTATTACTAGTGGCCGCTTCATGGACCCAATGCACTGATTGGGTAGTAGATTTAGATAGCAACATGATCAAACATTTACAGCGCTGGGCAGAAACACGCCCTACTACTTTTATTCTCCCGGCAACCCATCTGGTGCCAGATTATTTACGTGATACGGCAACAAAGCGTATTGCCATCCGTGTATCTACACACCCATTAGTTAAACAGTTATGCGAATGGGCCAATAGCCCCCTCATTTCCACATCTGCAAATCCCAGCGGAAAATCCCCCGCTCGTAGCTTAACGGAAATACAGCATTACTTCCCCGATTTACCCATTATGGCAGGCGAACTAGGCAACGAAAGCCGTCCAAGCCGTCTGCTAGACGTGGCAAACGCCACTATCATTAGAGACTAAGGAGCATTACATGAAACTGGCAATATTAGGTGGCGGACAACTAGGGAAGATGTTTCTGCAAGAAGCGACGGATTACCCCATGCCAGTTGCCGTACTCGATCCGGACCCTCGTGCTCCCTGCGCAGCGCTCACCGGATTATTCAAACAAGGGGATTTTAACGATAAACAAACCGTATTAGACTTCGCTAAAGATGCCGATGCCGTAGGTATTGAAATCGAACATGTTTCTGTTGAAGCACTAGAAGCGCTAGAAGAAGTAGGCAAACGCATCATTCCTTCTCCTCGCGTTTTACGTCTCATAAAAGATAAAGGTTTGCAAAAACAATTTTATGCCGACCACAAACTACCCACCGCTCCCTTCTATTTAGCCGAAGGGAAAGCAGATATTGACGTTGAACGTATTCCCCTGCCCTTTGTGCAAAAAACTCGCACAGGAGGGTACGACGGAAAGGGCGTACAAGTTATCGTAACCGAAGAAGATTTACCCAAATTGTGGGACGTACCATGTGTTATTGAAGCACTTTGCCCTATCACGCATGAGATCGCGGTTATCGTTGCGACCAACGGCGCTGATGATATCGTGACATACCCTGTTGTTGAAATGGTCTTTGATAATGTACTCAACCTTGTAGATTACGTCCAAATGCCCTCTTTCCTAAATGCGGATATCCGACAGAAAGCACAACAGCTAGCAGTGCAACTAGTCAAATCCTTTGAAACCGCAGGGCTCTTTGCCATTGAAATGTTCATTACCAAAAATGGTGATATCTGGATTAATGAAACCGCTCCTCGCGTTCACAACAGTGGGCACCTCACCATCGAAGCTTGTGCCAATTCACAATACGAACAAATGTGGCGTTTACTAACCGGCATGCCGCTCGGCTCAGTACAACAATACCGACCAGCAGCCATGATTAATCTCATCGGCGCCTACGGACACAGCGGTCCAGCGCTATTACAAGGGCTAGAAACCGTATTAGCTATGGATGAAACCTACGTACATTGGTATGGCAAAGCAGAAACCCGTCCAGGCCGAAAAATGGGACACATCACAGTCCTCGCCGATCACGAACCCGCACTCAAAGCAAAAATCGAACAAATCCGCAAAGCAGTAAAAGTCGTGAGCTATCATTAAAATTCAGGAAAGCATATAGCTGACCATAAATAAAACACAGCATATTGACAACCATCATAACAACAGGATTACGATAGATAACGGTCTTTTTCATGAACAATGCACATAGGTATAACGCTATAACACGGACTCACACAACAACATTGCCTTACAAAAAGCATCAACATAGGAAAGTGAAAAAATACAAACAACATTAATATTCACGACCTCAATCTAGCATATATGAATATTAAGCCCCACGCTCATCAACAACGAAAACAGAAAATACTTGGCACGTAATAATGCTAAAACCTATCAGCAAGGAGAATCCGTATGCAAAAAATCGGTATTATCATGGGCAGCGACAGCGACCTAAAAATTATGCAAGAAGCAGTGCAGGTCTGCGCACAATTCGGCGTTCCCTACGAAGTTACCATTGTCTCGGCACACCGCACACCAGAACGATTAATGGATTATGGCAAAAATGCTACAACACGCGGATTGACGGTTATCATTGCTGGCGCTGGTGGTGCTGCGCATCTTCCAGGCATGATTGCCTCCCTCACACTGCTTCCCGTCATAGGGGTTCCCATTCTTTCAAGCAATTCCATTGATGGCTGGGATAGCATCCTCTCCATATTACAAATGCCAGCAGGCATTCCTGTTGCGACAGTCGCACTCAACGGCGCAAAAAATGCTGCGCTCCTTGCCTTAAGAATACTCGCAGCAAGTAACAAAGCATTACAAGACAGACTCGTTGCTTATCAGGACGAAATGCGACAAATCGTTTTAGATAAAGCATCTATGCTCAAAAACGATTTCCCTTGTAACTACTAAATATAAAAAAAATATGGGGCTGTATTAGATTAGCCCCAAAAACCACACCAAAATCGCAGAGTTTTAAGCCGCTCTTTCGCTGTCCCAAAGTTAAAACGAAACTCGCATTCTGAGACCTGTGCAAAACCCCTCCAACTCATCCACGCATTCATTTTTCAACACAAATGAGCCTGTTTTCTGCTCATTTTCTTGCATCATCA
>JAUMZX010000138.1 GCA_030527905.1 Cardiobacteriaceae bacterium | reverse complement strand
GGATGTTGTTTGAGTTGTGGATGTCGGGGTAATGTAAGCGGTTTGGGGACCTTTTACAAAGGTCTCAGAGTAATTAGAAAAAGGTGACGTTCTGACACAATGTTGTACAGGCGTTGTTGTACGAAAGATTGCAGGCACGCATGACCCATATCAATTATGACTTCTAAATATCAGAGATAAACCGCATCGATTGCCATTCAATCGGAAAAGAAAACGCCCTCAACAGAGAGGGCGTCATTATATGATTAAGCGACTGTCGTTTATTTGAATGGTAGTTTACCCATCGGCATCGCTCCTTTTGCCGCCCCGAGCATACGTAGCATTTTGCTACTACGGAATTTTTTCATTTGCGTCTGCATTTCTTTGAATTGCTTTAAGAGGCGATTGACTTCAGGAACATCAACACCAGCGCCGCTGGCAATCCGACGTTTACGAGAACCTTTGATAATGTCAGGGTTGCGGCGTTCCTGCATGGTCATGGAGAGAATAATCGCTTCTTGGCGACGAATTTTCTTTGGCGATAAATGTTGGTCTTTCACGGATTGTGGAATATTGCCCATTCCCGGGATTTTTTCCAACATTTTGTCCATATCAATCATCTGTATTTGATGTAGCTGCTCGCGGAAATCATCTAAATCAAAAGTCTTTCCTTTCGCCATCTTAGTGGCAAGTTTGCGTGCTTTCGCTTCATCAACTTGATGTTCCAAGTCTTCAATTAAGCCAAGGACGTCACCCATGCCAAGAATACGGGAAGCAATACGTTCAGGATGGAAGGCTTCTAGTGCATCTGTCTTTTCGCCAATGCCAAGGAATTTAATGGGTTTTCCTGTGATATGGCGGATTGATAGGGCTGCACCACCTCTGGCGTCACCATCAATTTTTGACAGGATAACGCCCGTCAGTGGCAGAACATCATTAAATGCTTTGGCTGTATTGGCAGCGTCTTGTCCGGTCATACTGTCAACAACGAACAATGTTTCCACAGGATTTAGCTGTGTATGTAAGGTGCGGATTTCGTCCATCAGGGCATCGTCAATATGCAGGCGTCCTGCCGTGTCCACGATGAGGACGTCAATATACTGTTTTTTTGCAAATTCTAAGGCACGCGCTGTGATGTCGGTTGGTTTTTCCTCAGCGCTAGAAGGGATAAAAGTGGCGCCGACCTGTTCGGCTAGTGTTTTTAGCTGTTCAATAGCAGCTGGACGGTATACGTCTGCAGAGACAAGGGCAACTTTTTTCTTTTCGTTGATGAGTTTTCGTGCCAGTTTTGCGCTAGATGTGGTTTTCCCTGAACCTTGTAAACCAGCCATAAGGATTACGGCAGGGGGCTGCGTGGAAAGATTGAGCGCACTGTTTTCTTCACCCATAATGCGCACAAGTTCTTGTTGTACGGTTTTGATAAAGGCTTGGTCGGGCGACAGTTTGAGGCTCACTTCTTGACCGATAGCGGCATTTTTGATGGTCTCTATGACTTCTTTGACGACAGGTAATGCTACGTCTGCTTCTATAAGCGCCATACGAACATCGCGTAAGGCCTGCGTGATGTTTTCTTCGGTGATTCGGCTTTGCCCGCGTAGTTTTTTAAATGTTCCCTGCAGGCGTTCGCTTAAATTGTCAAACATGGGTCTTCCTTAGCTAAAGCTGAAAATTTTCGTGTATTATAGCCGCTTCCCTTCTGTTATAGGACGTTTTATGCAGCTCTGGCTGCCGCTTTTTACTTTGGTTGCCTATGTTGCGGGCGCTGTTGGTTTTATTTATGTTTATCGTAAACCTACGCGACGTATTAATCCGTTATGGGTGCTGGGCATTCTGGTCTGTGCATGCCAAGGGCATGCGCTCACATTGCTTAGTTCATTGCAGGCAGACAATCAGCTGAATCTCTCTATTTTCAATATGGTATCAGTGAACGCGTGGTTCGTGACTTGTATTTCAGTCTTCTGGCTGTGGCGAGCCTCTATGGCGTTAGGCGGTGTGATTATTTGTTTGGTCAGCGCAGTGGCTGTTGTTTTGCCGTTTCTATTCGTGAGTTATAAGCCGTTTTCGCCCCATATTGCCCCAGGGATGTGGTGGCATATCTTGACTTCCATTGCCGCTTGGACTTTTATCTCCCTCGCTTTTTTGCATGCCTTGCTTTATGGCTGGCTGTTTCGCCGTTTAAAACGCAAGCAATTGCGCGATATTACGGTTTCTTCGTTGGTTAGTCTGGAACGCGTGATGATGTTACAGGCGGTAGTTGGTTTTATTATGCTGACAGCCGCCTTATTTACCGGTTGGATGTTTATTGATGATTTATTTGCGCAGCATCTTGTTCATAAAACTGTATTGACGATTTTTGCTTGGTTTGCATTAGCTTGGATGTTATTTTCGTATTATGTACGCGAACAACGCGGAACGACGCTCGTGATGGAAATGTTCGTTGCTTTTATTTTGTTGCTCATGGGCTATGTTCTGAGTAACGTTATTTTACAATTTATTGTTAATTAGGGGGATTTGTGGAGCATGTTCCGCTGGGCGTGTTAATCATAGCTTTATGTGTTTGTCTTGCGCTTTCGGCTTTTTTCTCTGCCTCAGAAACGGCTATGATGTCTTTGAATCGCTATAAACTGAAACATCAGGCTGAAGAGGGCAATAAGCGTGCAAAACGTGCTAACCAGCTGTTAAAACGACCAGATCGTCTGATTGGGACGATTCTGTTGGGAAATAATTTTGTTAATATCGCGGCCACTTCTATTGCCACGGTCATTGGTATCCGCTTGTATGGCGATTTTGGTGTTTTGTTGGCAACGGTGATTCTTACCGTTGTGATTCTTATTTTTTCTGAAGTGGCGCCTAAAACCTATGCTGCGTTAAATGCCTCGCGAATTGCATTACCTGTCTCGGGGATTTTGTCTTGGTTAGTACGCATGTTTGCACCGCTGGTAAGTTTTCTGAATATATTGGTTCGTCTGGTACTGCGTCCGCTTGGTGTGAAATCCGTGAACGCTGTCGAAGAGGCGCTTAGTAATGAGGAACTGAAAAGTATTGTGCAGTCCAGCAGTAGTGAGGAAAGTCATAAACGGCAGGAAATGCTACTTGGTGTTCTTGAGCTAGAGGATGTTTCTGTTAGTGAAGCGATGGTGCCGCGCAATGAGCTCGAAGGCGTTGATCTGAATGATGATCTGAACGACATTATGCGGCAGATTTTTGACAGTCGGTATGGTCGCCTGATTGCTTATCGTGATCATCTGGATCAGGCTGAAGGTATCCTGCATATTCGGGATATTATTCGCCCTTTGCGCGATGGCAATTTTGATAAGGCATTTTTGTTACAGGCGCTGCGACCTTGTATTTTCGTGCCAGAGCGCACCCCGTTACGTAAGCAGCTGTTACATTTTCGGCAGGCTAAGGCGCGTAGCGGGTTGGTGGTTGATGAGTATGGCGATATTCAAGGTCTTATTACGCTTGAAGATATTTTGACACATATCGTCGGCGATTTTAGCGATGATGCGACAGATGACGAAACACCAGAGATTGTGGAGCAACAAGAAAATCTCTTTACAGTTGAAGGCGGAATTCCTTTGCGGCAACTCAACCGCGAGCTTGGTTTAAAACTGCCACTTGATGGCCCGAATACTTTAAGCGGTCTGATTATTGAAACGCTCGGTAATTTCCCTGAAGCAGGAACGGAGTTGGAATTGTCTGGTTGTAGCGTCCGTGTGTTAGATTTTGTTGATGGTATTGTGACGACCGCAGAGATTCGTCGAAATCCCGATATTGAAGCGTATGAAGATTGAACTGTTAACAGTTGAGACAGTGTAAAGGGAAAAGAAACGGTCTGCTTTTAGACGTAAATGTTTTAACTTTCTTTTAGGCGCGGAATATAGTCGGAGATGTAACATGCTGTTACGCTTCTGAAATAAGTATGGTATGCACTGGTTCTCTATGGGAACGAAGAAAACGGATGGTGTGCGTTATTGTCGTTTACGGTGTAATAGGAGCACCGTAAGATGAATCCCTTATGGTGGTAGCGCTATTTCGGTGTTTACCATGCTTGCTATGTAGCGTCTTCTATCGCATTTATATATAGCACTTTACTGCACGGTTAACCGCAAAGCATATAGCTGATAAGGGTAAAGCGGGCAAGCGATGATGACATTTACGATGTTGTTGCGCTGTCTTTGGTTGTCTTGGCACCATCAATCTTGTTAAAAAGACCTCTTAGGGCGAAATTTTGCTGCGTCGATTAACCGTGCAATATAAGCGTCCAGCCGCTAGGCGGATACTGATTTTTTCTCCCGTTTGCACAGCATCGCTTTGACGAATAATTTTGCCATTGGCATCAAATGGCAGCGCATATCCACGTTGTAGGATATTGAGCGGGCTCAAATGATGCAGATTTTGCATGAGCGTATGTAAGTGTTGCCGTTGTTGTTGCCAAGAACGTGTGATCGCATGTCGCAAACGTTCTTCTAATTGGTCGGCACGTTGTTGTGCGGTGCGGATTTGTCGTAGGGGATTTTGCTGAGTGAGGCGGTGTGTGAGGTGTTGTTGCTGTAGTTGTTGCTGCTGCAAGTAGCGCGTTGTCGCGCGGGTGAGACGATCATGTGCGCGGCTTAGTTGCTGTTGTTGTTGCCGCACATGGCGTGTTGTTATGTTTGTGAGGCGCTCATGTAAACGATCCAGTTGTAATTGTCGTCCGCTCAAGTCTGGGCACGATTGTTCAGCAGCGGCGGTCGGCGTAGGCGCGCGTAAATCTGCGGCTAGATCGGCGAGTGTGACATCAGTTTCATGTCCAATGCCGCTAATAATTGGAATGTTACTGGCGGCAATAGCACGGATAAGCTGCGGGTCATTAAATGCCCATAAATCTTCTAAGCTTCCTCCGCCTCGGATGAGCAGCAACGTGTCACATTCGTTACGACGGTTGGCTGTTTGTATTTGTTGGATGAGCTGGGCAGGTGCTTGCTCACCTTGAACCATGGAGGGGTAGATAATGATGGAAACCAGCGGATTCCTACGACGTAGCGTGGTGAGGGCATCGTGTATCGCGGCGCCACTTGGGCTGGTAATAATGCCAATTTGCTGCGGTGCGAGCGGAATGGGGTGCTTATACTCAACGGCAAAACATCCTTCAGCTGCGAGAAGCGCTTGTCGGCGTTTGAGTTCTGCTTCTAATGCGCCAATGCCTGCCGCTTCAATTTGGTCAAGTACGAGCTGATAGTTACCGCGAGGTTCATAGAGTGTTGCCCGTCCGTGCACACGCACGGCAATCCCATTGGCAAGTTCTTTTTGTGGAAGCTGTAGGCGATAAGTATTTCCTTTGAATAGAGCGCACGCAACTTGCGCCCCGTCATCTTTTAGCGAGAAATAGAGATGCCCTGATGCAGGGCGGCTGAGGTTGGAGATTTCGCCTTCGACCCAAATGTCTCGGAAATCACCTTCAAGTAGGTTACGAACATGAACATTGAGTTGGCTGACGGTGTAGGTGGTCATGGTGTTGCGGGAGGAGGGTAGAGCGGCATTATATCACGCGCAGACGGCAGAGGATTTGCCTCACGTTGCCGCGATACAGCATAATGCCGTCATTTTCAATGATAAGGAGATGAGACCTGTGCAAAACCCTCCATCTCATCCACTCATTCATTTTTCAACACAAA
>JAUMZX010000137.1 GCA_030527905.1 Cardiobacteriaceae bacterium | reverse complement strand
AGCAGAAAACAGGCTCATTTGTGTTGAAAAATGAATGCGTGGATGAGTTGGAGGGGTTTGCATAGGTCTCATAACAGATTTCTATTATTTACTTAATGCCGCTATAAAGAAGCTCCATTCTTTTCCAGAATGGAGCTATATCTCGCGCTTATTTCTGCTTATTCTTCTGTCATTGCCATCAGACTCGCATTACCTCCAGCCGCCGTAGTATTTGTACTGCGACTGATTTCTTCATACAGTGGCAAAATATCAATTTCGTCACTGCCAATTTCAAGGATTTTCACTAATGCGGCGTCGCGTTGTGCCAGCGCATCTTTCAATTCCTGTGGTAAAGGTTCAAGGGCAACAACATGACTGGCTTTTTCGTCAATCGCTGCATCACTGACCCGAATAAGACCATGAGCATGTTCTTGCCATAACGCCAGCGGATGTTGTCGATTGACACTAATCCGTCCTCCCGCTGCCGCAATATGCATAAGCGCAGCAAGACTACGCTCAAGGTCACCACCATAGAGCGCGATATGTTGTGGCATACGCCAATAAATTTCGTTGTATTCTCCTGTTGGTCCGCCAAGTCGCTGTGCGGCATAGCGCAGACTTTGCTGACGTGCCTGTATGCCAGCTTTTTCCAATCGCGTTTGGGCTGCGCTATCCAGTCCCGCTTGAGCGGCAAGTTTATTGACATAATCAAGGGCAATATCATCAGCTTCACTTTGACGACTCAAAGTCGGCTGTTGCCAGCTATCACCATGACTGAGGCGTTGTAGGTAAAACGCACCGCCTGCTTTCGGCCCTGTGCCAGATAATCCGTGTCCACCAAAGGGTTGAACGCCAACAACCGCGCCGACGATATTACGATTCACATAAACGTTACCCGCTTCAATACGTTGACAGATATGTGCAACGGTACCGTCAATACGGCTATGAATGCCGTGCGTTAGCGCATAGCCTTTGCTATTGATTTGGTTAATAAGGCTATCCAAAGCGTCTGCTTGATAACGAATAACGTGTAGAACCGGTCCGAAGACTTCACGCTGCAACTCATCTAAATTGTTGAGTTCAAACAATATAGGTGCAACATATGTGGATGCAGTAGGATCAATCTCTGATGATAATGCAATTTCGTGATAATTTTTGGCGATGCCTTTCATTTTATTGATATGCGCCAGCAGATTCTGTTGTGCTTCAACGTCAATGACAGGCCCGATATCCGTGGTAAGGCGCTGCGGATTTCCTACGCTAAGTTCATCCATCGCACCTTTAATCATGGCAATCATGTGATCAGCTACATCTTCTTGAACACACAGAATACGCAAGGCTGAACAACGTTGTCCGGCGCTATCAAAAGCTGAATTGAGCACATCCGTACACACTTGCTCGGCAAGCGCGGTGCTATCCACAATCATGGCATTCTGTCCGCCAGTTTCAGCGATGAGCACAGGGCTATCACTACGCGCCGCTAATGTACGATTGATAAGTTTGGCCACTTCAGTAGAGCCCGTGAAAACTACGCCATTGATGCGTGCATCTTGCGTCAGAGAGGCGCCCACTTCCCCTGCGCCCAGAATCAATTGCAAGACGTCGCGCGGAATGCCAGCTTGATGCATTAACTGCACGGCGCGATAAGCAATAAGACTGGTTTGCTCGGCGGGTTTAGCAATCACGGTATTACCCACCGCGAGCGTCGCCACCACTTCTCCCGTGAAGATAGCAAGTGGGAAATTCCATGGACTAATGGCCACAATGGTGCCAACAGGTCGCCGTGCGGCACAGGTGCTTTCTGCTTCATTCGCATAATAACGACAGAAATCTACCGCTTCGCGCACTTCTGCAACCGCATTGGCTAGCGTTTTGCCAGCTTCGCGCACCGCCAGCGTCATCAATTCAGCCGTATGCGCCTCAAAGCTATCAGCAATACGCCGCAAGATTTCTGCGCGCACCGCTGGCGTTGTTGCCGCCCAACTCGTTTCCGCAGCTTTAGCGCTAGTAACCACCGTGCTCACAGATTCAGCGCGGATATAGGCAACATTTCCTACAATATCGCGGAAATCAGCCGGATTTTTAACATCATGTGGCGCCTCATTTTGCACTGGTACGGCGGCAATACTGGCAATTTGCAGACTGGAGGCGGCACTATGATTCATATCCCGTTCTAGTTGCTGTAGTACAAATTCGTTACTGAAATCGACACCTTGCGAATTTCGTCGGCTTGTCCCATAGAGGTTGCGCGGCAACGGTAAAGCGGCGTGCATTTTTCCTTTGGTCTGCGCGGCTGCTTCAAGCGGACATTTGATAAGGTCGTCAATACTGATATTCTCATCAACAATTTGGTTCACAAAGGAAGAATTTGCGCCATTCTCCAGCAAACGACGCACCAAATAGGCCAGCAGCGTTTCGTGCGTCCCGACCGGCGCATATACCCTGACGCGGCGTCCTAGGTTCTGTGGACCTACAACCTGATCATAAAGCGTCTCTCCCATCCCGTGCAGACATTGGTGCTCAAAATCTTTATCTTTCCCCATTTGATAGATAGCGCCAAGCGTATAGGCATTATGCGTAGCAAACTGTGGAAAAATGGCGTCTTGCGCATTCAATAACTTACGCGCACAAGCTAAATAGGAAACATCGGTATGCACTTTACGGGTGTACACAGGATAACCATCCATGCCATCCACCTGCGCCCACTTCACTTCGCTATCCCAATAGGCGCCCTTCACAAGACGAATCATCAGTTTTTGGTTATTACACCTTGCCAAATCAACAAGATAGTCAATCACGAAAGGGCAACGCTTCTGATACGCCTGAACGACAAAACCAATACCGTGATAACCAGCCAAATCAGGATCGGATACCAATGCCTCCATCAAATCCAATGACAGCTCAAGACGGTTTGCCTCTTCCGCATCAATATTAATACCAATATCGTATTGCTTACCCAACAGGAAGAGCGCCTTCAATCGTGGCAACAACTCCTGCATCACCCGCGCATGCTGCGCTCGTGAATAACGCGGATGAATGGCCGAAAGTTTAACCGAAATACCATTACCATCATACACGCCCTGCCCTGCAGCATCTTTTCCGATCGCATGAATCGCATTCACATAATCTTGATAATAACGCTCGGCATCAGCCTCTGTCATAGCGGCTTCGCCTAACATATCAAATGAGAAACGATAACCCATCTTCTCGCGCGCTTTCCCATTCTTCAGCGCTTCCTCAATCGTCTGCCCTGTCACAAACTGCTTGCCAAGCAGCCGCATCGCATAATTCACGCCTTGCCTAATTAAAGGCGCACCGCCCTTTCCGAGAATACGCGTTAACGCCATGCTAAGAGACTGTTCGTCCGTTGTCGCCGTTAACTTACCAGTAATCAGCAGCCCCCAAGCCGCTGCATTCACAAATAACGACGGACTATGATTAAGGTGACTACGCCAATTCCCACCAGAAAGTTTATCTTGAATCAGCTTGTTACGTGTTGCTGTATCTGGAATACGTAACAATGCTTCGGCCAGACACATCAATGCCACGCCTTCCTCACTAGAAAGGGAAAATTCATGCATCAATGCATCCACACCGCTAGCCTTACGACGATTTTCTCGTACCTGCTTAACCAAACGACGCGCCAATGCAGCAGCATCGCGCTTTTCCTCCTCGTTCATATGCGCCAGCACCAACATATCGGCAACAGCTTCGCTTTCATCGCGACGATATGCGGCCGTTACGGCATCGCGTAACGCTGACTGAGAATGGGTAAATGCAAACATGGTGTTAGCTCCAGAAATAGAAATGAAATAAGGGACGTCCCCCGTCCCGTTAAAATGAATTATGCTGTTTTTCCATGCTTATTAGCATGATAATCACGATTAGCCAGGTCAAATTTCTCTAATACTTCTGCTTTAGGTGTAGGCGTCAGCAACGATACGATGACAATAGCCAAAACACATGCCACAAATCCCGGCACAATCTCATACATCTTCTGTAACCCTTGTTGGATCAGCCATGGATTCACCTTTTCCGCCCAGAAAACCACGACTACTGCTCCCACAACCATGCCGACTAACGCCCCTTCTGCCGTCATTCTCCGCCAGAACACAGAAAAAATAACCACCGGACCAAACGCCGCACCGAATCCCGCCCAAGCATAAGAGACCAAATCCAAAACCTTACTCTTTGGATCAGAGGCGATAATAATGGCGATAATGGCAACCGCAAGCACCATCAAGCGACCAATCCAAACCAACTCTTTTTGTTCCGCTTGGGGACGTAAAAAGCCTTTATAAAAGTCTTCTGCAATCGCGCTGGAGCAGACCAACAACTGACAAGATAAAGTGGACATTACTGCCGCTAAAATAGCCGACAAAATGACACCCGCAATCCAAGGATTAAATAGCAACGTAGATAAAGCAATAAAAATGCGCTCATCCTTTCCAGCCAACGCGCTTTTTTGCTCAGGATGGACACCAAAATAAGCAATCCCAAAATAACCGACGGCAACCGCACCGCCCAAACACAAAATCATCCACGTCATACCAATACGACGCGCACTTTTCAACGATTGCACATTATCAGCAGCCATAAAACGCGCCAAGATATGCGGTTGTCCAAAATATCCAAGTCCCCAAGCCGCTGTGGAAATGATGCCCAAGAAAGTCGTCCCAACGAATAAACCATCGTAATTCTTGCCAGTTTCACTAGCAACCTCACTAATAACCCGTGACACATCATCGAAACCACCAACACCGATTAAAACGATTACTGGCGTTAGAATCAAAGCAAAAATCATCAGTGTTGCCTGCACCGTATCCGTCCAACTAACTGCAAGAAATCCGCCGAGGAAGGTATAAATGATGGTTGCCCCCGCCCCAAGCCACATCGCTTGAGAATAACTGATATGAAATAAACTTTCGAATAGACGAGCTCCTGCAACAATCCCAGAAGCGCAATAAATCGTGAAGAAGAACAGAATAATCGTAGCTGACATCACTTTCATCAGCGTCCCTAGCGAACCAAAACGATGGAAGAAATATTCAGGTAATGTCAGAGCATTATTATTGTATTCCGTGTGCACCCGCAAACGCCCGGAAACCAACAACCAATTCAAATAGGCACCGATTGTTAACCCAATAGCAATCCACGCTTCGCTCATCCCAGAAAGATAAATCGTTCCCGGCAACCCCATCAATAACCAACCCGACATATCGGAAGCCCCCGCAGACATCGCGGTAACAAATGGTCCCAAACTACGCCCGCCAAGAATGTAATCATCAAAATTACGAGTGGAAAAATAGGCAGCCATCCCAATTAATAAAACCACAATCAAGTAGATGCCAAAAGTAATATGCATCGGATTGAAATCACCCATCACGAAACTCCTCTATTTATATTTGCGGAACAGGCTAATTGATACACCAATAGCACTCTGCACACGACGCAGGTTAAATAATAACGTGCGGTTACAATTTATACAGGAAACCAAACGTAAGTCAATCTAAGCGCATAAATACGCCTTCCATTCTTATCCAACGCACCACAATTTGAGACCTGTGCAAAAACCTCCAACTCATCCACTCATTCATTTTTCAACACAAATGAACCTGTTTTCTGCTTATTTTCTTGCATCATCATCCCTGAACCACCCAATATCTGGG
>JAUMZX010000136.1 GCA_030527905.1 Cardiobacteriaceae bacterium | reverse complement strand
TTGCAGCGCAAGTTTTGCCACAAACGAGCGCGCTACTTTGGATGGGTGAAAGTAGTAGCACAAAGTCATCTGAAAGCCATCTGTGTGAACCTGCTCAAAGCGGGGAACAGGATAGAGATGTTTTTTCCTGTCTAAAAGGCGGGGAATCGCCCAGATATTGGGTGGTTCAGGGATGATGATGCAAGAAAATGAGCAGAAAACAGGTTCATTTGTGTTGAAAAATGAATGAGTGAATGAGTTGGAGGGTTTTGCACAGGTCTCAAGTTGTTAAAGCGACATATCAACCAGATTCCGACGTAGGCACGTATGAGAAAGATTAGAAATAATGGGGCAGATGGAATCTGTTGGGCCGCTATCTCTGATTAACAGGATGCTATTATGCAGAAACCATCCTATAGATAAGACCATATGAATTATTAAGGCAAGGAGTCTTGTAAGAATCGGAATTAGGTCAAAAAATAGCAAGGAAGGAAAAAGATTAAGGAAGATGTTGCACTTGCCTGTATTTTCCTCGAAGATGAAGGTTTTAACCTTGCTTAGATTAAAGCGCAATGTTTGTTAAAAGGGACTATCAGAACGCGGCATGTCGAGATTTATTTTTGTCAGCATGAGGAGAGCTGTTTGGTGCAAGTATTTTTCGTTTCCATGCTATGGTCGTTGCTGATTCTATGCTTTGGGAAATACGTTTGTTATGAATAATTCGGTTTTTAAACCTCCGCGCAAATTGCAAGTTTTACCCGGATTCGGCTTGTCCATGGGAATGAGTCTGTTATTTGTTGCGCTGGTATTGCTGTTGCCACTATCGGGCTTTGTACTCAATTTGGCGCAGCTGTCTTTTGCTGATTATTGGGCAATTGTGAGCGATGGGCAATCATTAGCTGCGTTTCGCGTTACGTTATGGGCAGCCGCATGGGCTTCTTTGATCAATGCGTTATGCGGTTTGCTACTAGCATGGGTATTGGTACGTTATCGTTTTTTGGGGCGCTCCGTGCTCGATGCTTTGGTTGATCTGCCTTTTGCGTTGCCCAGTTCAGTGGCGGGTATTGCGTTGGCAACGCTCTTTGCTGCCGATGGTTGGTTAGGAAGTCCTTTGATGTTATTGGGTGTTCCCGTAGCGTATAAACCCTTGGGTATTGTGGTTGCGATGGTCTTTACCAGTATCCCTTTTGTCGTTCGCGCCGTGCAGCCTGTGCTGGAAGCATTGCCATTGCAGGTAGAGGAGGCGGCAGCAACGTTAGGCGCGCGCCCGTTTCAGGTGTTTATACGGGTGATTTTGCCGCTTTTAGCACCGGCTTTGGTTAGCGGCGTAGTTTTGTCGTTCGCTCGTAGTTTGGGGGAGTTTGGGGCGGTAATTTTTATTGCAGGTAATCAACCTTATGTCAGTAAGGTTGTGTCGTTACTCATTTTTGAGCGTTTGCAAGAGTTTGATATGCCAGCAGCGGCAGCTATAGCGTCGGTGATGTTAGCTTTGTCATTATTGCTTTTGTTGTTGGTAAATGTATGGCAGGGCATTTTTCTGCGCCGTTTTGGGAGAGCGTTGTGAAAAAGTTTCTAATTGCGCTTGCTTTGTTTTTTGTACTGTTATTTTTGGTGCTGCCTCTCTTAGTGGTTTTTTATAGTGCGTTTAGTAAGGGATGGGCGGTGTTTGCAGCAGCGGTCATGGAACCTGATACACGGCATGCTTTATATCTAACTTTACTGGTAACAGCGATTACCGTACCTGTAAATGTTGTGTTTGGAATTGCTTTTGCTTGGTTGGTAACGCGTTTTCGTTTTCGTGGACGCGCATTTCTAATTACGCTGCTCGATATTCCGTTCGCTGTCTCTCCTGTAATTGCTGGTCTACTCTATTTGTTGTTATATGGCGCTAATAATTCCCTTGGCACGTGGTTTATAGGGCATGGTATGCAATTGATGTTTGCTGTACCCGGTATTGTTATGGTTACCGTTTTTGTTACGTGTCCTTTTGTTGCGCGCGAGCTGATTCCGTTTATGCAGCAGCATGGCGCAGCAGAAGAGGAAGCTGCGGTTGTGCTGGGGGCAAGCGCGTGGCAGTTATGGCGCAAAATCACGTTGCCTTCTATTCTTTGGCCGCTACTTTATGGCGTTGCGCTGACTAATGCACGTGCGGTAGGAGAGTTTGGCGCGGTCTCTGTCGTGTCCGGTAATATTCGTGGTGAAACAAATACGTTATCGCTCAATGTCGAGCTGCTTTATCAGGATTATCAAGCAGCAGCTGCGTTTGCCAGTGCTGTTTTGCTGGTGTTCATAGCCCTCACAACACTTGCGCTAAAATCTTGGGCTACGCGTCATAAGGAAGGTTTATGAGTATTGAAATTCATCGTTTGCATAAAAAATATGGAAATTTTACTGCACTGCATCCAACCGATTTGCGCATTGAGAACGGAGAAATGGCCACGTTGTTAGGGCCTTCTGGCTCTGGAAAAACAACATTGTTGCGTTTGATTGCGGGCCTAGAAAGTGCTGATGGCGGGCGTATCATGTTGAATGAATCTGATGTGACGGATGTACCAGTACGTAAGCGGCATATCGGATTTGTTTTTCAGCACTATGCTTTATTCAAACACTTGAATGTTATTGATAATATTGCGTTTGGTTTGACCGTATTACCACGTAAACAGCGGCCTGCCCAAAGCGTTATCCAGCAAAAAACAGCAGATCTGCTTGAAATGGTGCAACTTTCAGATTTAGGGAAACGTTATCCGTCTCAACTTTCTGGGGGGCAGCAACAACGCGTCGCACTTGCTCGTGCATTGGCGATAGAACCAGAAGTTGTGCTTTTCGACGAACCTTTTGGCGCTTTGGATGTGCAGGTGCGACAGGATTTACGTCTTTGGCTGAAAAACTTACAGCGTGAGCTTGGCTTTACTGGGGTTTTTGTTACACACGATCGAGAAGAAGCGCTCGATCTTGCTGACCGTATCGTTGTGATGCGCCATGGAACTGTTGCTCAATATACTGATCCACAAAATCTTTATCACGCACCCATAGATGCACAAGTTTTCGTTTTCATGAGTGATACCTATCGTTTTAAAGCGCATGTGGATAGACAAATCCTACATTGCGGTCGTGCATGGGCACAAGCTGAATTTCCGCTAGCCGATGGTGTGGGCGAACTTGCTCTGCGAGTGCAGGATATTGAATTGGAAGACCATCCGCCGGGCAATGTGCAATTACCACTGGTCATAGAAAATATTACATTACTCGGTTCAAACTATCGTCTTACTGTGCGTAGTCAGAGTTGGGGCAGCGATGTACCTTGGTATATTCCCTTGCCCGCACAAGTTTTTTTGCGTCATCCATTACATAATGGGCAAAGGGTATATATAAAGCCACGTTGTCTTTATTTTTTACGTGATAATGGTGTGGTTGATCCATTATTTAGAGAGGAAATATAAGATTCTATTAAGTGTAAATTATACTGACTTAACTATCTGCTATTATAATTAAAATAATATCAAAATCTTATCAAAAGATGGTGGAGAAAATTACTAGAACGGAGGTATTTGAGGAGACAGGAGCAATTTACGAGAGGCTCGCATTTATAGATATGAATACATTACTCAATTGTTCCATGTGTTTAAAGAGAAATTTTTTGGCTAATATTTTTAATATGAAATTAAATATTGATTATTGTATTTATTTAGAAAAAAAGTGGTTTGTAATTTTTACAGCATTATCTGCTAAATAGATTATCTTCAATGGTTATATATAACAATAATTATTAGATGACAATATATGTTAATATTTTTTATGATGATGAAAATAATATCTGAGGTAATTTTCTATAATTTTGAATATAACAAAAGATGATTCTATAAATTAAGCATCTCTATAAAATGCTGTTTCAGCTTGATGTGGAATTTACTAGAATTTTTGCTTAGCATCCCCTGAGTGCAGGCTGATACAGAATAGTTTTGTTAAGCCATGCTGAAAATATTGATATTTTTAAATAGTTATAGGTAGTTCTATCTCTTTATGCTATAATTAATGAGATTAAACCCAAAACTAGGAGATGAAACCTATGAGTATTAAAGTAGCCATCAATGGATTTGGTCGTATTGGCCGTCTTGCCTTACGCCAAATGGATAAAGCTAAGGGTGTTGAAGTAGTCGCGATCAACGATTTGACACCTGCAGATATGTTACTACATCTTTTTAAATATGATACAGCCCAAGGACGTTTCCATGGTACTGCAGAGTTGAAAGGTGATAACCTTGTTGTTAATGGTAAAGAAATTAAAGTGTTGTCTAATGCTAATCCAGAGGAATTACCTTGGGGTGAGCTAGGTGTTGATGTGGTTCTTGAATGCACGGGTTTCTTCACCAGTAAAGATAAGGCTGAGAAACATATTAAAGCAGGAGCCAAGAAAGTTGTAATTTCTGCGCCAGGTGGTAATGATATTAAAACGGTTGTATATAACGTTAACCATAAAATTCTGGATGGTACAGAAACCGTTATTTCAGGTGCTTCTTGTACAACTAACTGTCTCGCACCTATGGCAAAAGTTCTGCAGGATAAATTTGGTGTAGTAGAAGGTCTGATGACTACGATTCATGCCTACACAGGTGACCAAATGACTTTAGATGCACCTCATCGTAAAGGCGATAAACGTCGTGCCCGTGCTGCTGCAGCTAACATTGTGCCAAATAGTACAGGGGCAGCTAAAGCAATCGGCTTAGTTATTCCTGAATTGAATGGGAAATTGGATGGTGCTGCACAACGTGTCCCCGTTGTCACTGGTTCTTTGACTGAGTTAGTTACTGTGCTTGAAAAGAAAGTAACAGCGGAAGAAATCAATGCAGCAATGAAAGCCGCTGCTAATGAATCTTTCGGTTATACAGAAGAAGAACTGGTATCTTCAGATATTGTTGGCTTGAGTGAAGGGTCTTTGTTTGATGCAACACAAACACGTGTGCTGAGTGTTGGTGACAAACAATTGGTTAAAACAGTTGCTTGGTATGACAATGAAATGAGCTACACCAATCAGTTGATTAGAACCTTGACCTATTTTGCGAGTTTGATTAAATAAATTTATTCTCACATAATAGTTATAAAGAGGCCATCTATTTTTAGATGGCCTCTTTTTTGATGATGTATAAATAAGAAGAAATAAAGCTTAAAGGAATAATTATTTAATCTATCAATTAAATGTTGTGCGAATAATTTATTTAGTATGCAAGTAAAATAGCTAGGTGTATAAGAGAATATGTGTTTATTAAATATTCAGTATATTATGTGATTAATTATAGGAATATAAATGAAAAAGTAAGCAATGAATGCGATTTTATTCTACTCGTTATGGGTAGTAGAGTTATTTCTTTGTATTTATTCACATCTTAATTATTTTGTTTCTAATTAATATTTTAATGAGCATTATACTTTTCAATAAAGTAGTTTTAGGCTATATGAAGTTATTTTAAATTTCCATTTAAATAGCGGAAAAACCAATAGTGCTTTTTTGTACGTGATACATATTTTAATATATAAGATATTTTGCAAAATATGCGGAATAGTTCTATTGTCTGCCGTATCATTGTAATATAACTTTTCCTCATTACCGCAATAATTTAATGGGGCTGTATTAGATTAGCAGTTATGTTACCCTCTGAAAATGAAGATAACCA
>JAUMZX010000135.1 GCA_030527905.1 Cardiobacteriaceae bacterium | reverse complement strand
TAATGAGTATCGTAATAAAGCTGATGACTTGGGTGCGGTTGCAACTATGATGTTAAATCTACAGACGCTAAGACTACGGATGCAAAATCTACTAAACCTGTTGCACCAGAATCATTACCAAAAACCGGTGATGGTGGTTCAATTCTAAGCTATCTTGGTAGTTCATCTATCATATCTGGTTTAGCAACACTTATTAAACGTAGAAAAAATAAATAAAATAAAGAAGACTTTGTAAGTCTTCTTTTAGTTTAAAATATGTTGGCGTGGGCCCGTATAAGCATTACCAGATAGTAGTAGAATAGCACTAATAGTAAGTGGGAAAAATAGTGCTAAAATAGCAATACCCACCGTTGAAAAACTTCTAACATAATTGTATCGTTGATACATATTATATAATGACGGGAATATAAATGTTAAGAACCAAAACCATTTATTGACTTCACCAAATGCTATTTTATGTTGAATAAATGAATTATAAAATGGTACTAACACAAGCCATGGATTATATCCAGCACGTTTAAATAACTGAGCTTGGCAAACCCAATAGACACAACAATATACAAAAATGATTTTAAGAATCATAGCGTATATCGATAAAATTAGCAAATCATCATGATACACCATAATAAATATATCCTTTTATATTATTATTTTATTATCTATATTATACCACAAATCTCAACTAATGTCAAATTATTAAAGTTGTTTAATAATTACATTTTAGCTTGACAAATGTAAAGTACTGTGATATAATATAAGTATAGCAATGGATACTAATAACAAAGTAGTAATCCATATATTAATAATAGTAAAGGACATTAACACGTGGAACAAAGGCAACGTTTTGGTTTAAGAAAATCTAAAGCCTATAAATTATGTGGAGCTGTTTTAGCTACATTTTTCATCGTAGGAGCACATACGGCTTACGCTGATGAAAATAGCATTGATACAGTACCTACTAATGGCAATACAAGTATAACTGCAGAGGCTAGTAATACTACCGCTGCTATCAGCACAAGTGCTACTAATAATGTAGTTGCTAGTGAAGCGATTGTAACGCCAACAACAAGCGAAACCGTAGCTTCAGAAACAGCTACCCAACCTATTTCACTAACAATTGAATCGGTTAATACTACAACTTCAGAAACGACATCAGAGGTTGCAACAGCTTCTGAAACAGCTAGTGAAACGCCTCGAGTTAGAGCTCGTCGCTCAGTAGAATCAAATGATTCTATTAATGTAACATTAACAACTGATAATACAGACAAGACCGTTACAGCCACATCATCAACTGAAACACCAGCAAAACTTAACACATTACCACCACATGTGTTTAATATTAATGCATCAGGTGTCGGTGAAATTCCAGAGAATAGTTATGTTGAAGTAAGGGTCCAAACAAATTCAGATTTATCACAATACAATACCGACAACCCATTAGAAGATGGATTCAAAGCCACTGGATATACAACAAATAAAGAAGATTACAAAGGTTCAACACAAACTGCAAAAATTAATATCAGTGGATTATCAGCAGGTACTCAAAAGCAATTTATTGTTGAACCAAACAAAATCACGGAGTCATTTCCCGTTTCATCTAATTTCGCACGCGTCACTACTTATAAATTAATTATTGACGGTGTTGTTAAAGATGAAAAAACTATTACAGAAACATTTATTCCTAAAGAACCTCATATTAGTATAGACACACACTATCCTAACAGTTTACTTCGTAGTAAAATGCCTGGTAAACCGGATACAGATATATATAGTTCAAATAGTGATTCTGTAACATTAATTGGTAAACGTAATTATGGTAAGTATAAAGTCACATTACCTAAAACGGTTAAATTACCTGAATATGCTAATATGAAGTTTCCGGAACAACTGATACTGAATATATAATACCACAAGCGGTATTCAACAAATCAGGATTTAACTCATACTTTACAGCCGATACTAAAGCTGATGCGGTCAAAGAATTAAATGCTAATCCAGATGCAACAGCTATCACACATCCAGTAACGGTTGCATATTATTACAGTGATACACCATTTACAAATGATAATTTAGCATCAACACCATTTGTTACGACTAGTGATATTATCACCACAAAGATTAACACGTTAAACCCTGGTAAAGGTCATGTAAAAGTAAACTTCACATTAACTGACAATGAAGTATCAGTCTTAGAAACACCATATCTTAACGCAGCCGTGGCAAAATTAGATAATGGTGAACCAACAGAACCACAACAGGCTGTTCAAATCCCAAAGATTCAATTAACATTGAATACTGAAGATAAACCATTAGAAAATTATGTATTCCAAGCTATTGGTGTTGAAAATGAGCAGTCTGAATCACGAACATATGGTTATAATCGTAATATTACTGATTTACGTTTAACAGTCTATAATGCAGATACGAATGAAGCCTTAGGTACTGTACGTCTTAAACAAGAATTAAACATCCCAACAACTGTTAAAAAATTACGAATTGAAACAAATAATACAGCTAAACTTGGATATTTGTCTGATTCAGATTTGTATGGATTACACTACAACGTATCATTTAACACACCTACTCAAAAAGCCTTAGACTGGAAATTAGATATGGATAAAACCTTATCTACACAAACAGCAACTCGCTTTAGAATGCATATTTTAGATGACAATAATAATCCTGCAGCTACGGCATTTCAAACATTAGATATTTTAAATGGACCAGCAGTTGTCCAACTCACTGACAAATCGCTTGTTATGTTCACACCCGAAGATACCAAAACATCTGGTAATATTCCAATTAAAGTATCAAAACTCTTATCTAAGTCAAACTATTTATCCGCAATTTTACAGAAGTATACAAAAGTATATGTTAAAGCACAAGATGGACTTGTTGATGGTACTAAAA
This sequence comes from Cardiobacteriaceae bacterium, assembly GCA_030527905.1. GTDB lineage: Bacteria > Pseudomonadota > Gammaproteobacteria > Cardiobacteriales > Cardiobacteriaceae > Cardiobacterium. The sequence goes on along the minus strand of JAUMZX010000135.1, from coordinate 2,775 downwards.
ACGATGATGGTTACATTGATGTGCCTAACAAAATTAGTAAAGACATAGCTTCTAACATCTCAGCATTAGGTGTTGATACCTTAGCTGATGTTAGTGCAACCGACCCGGGGACATATACATATGGTAATATTAAGTTACCATTGAATTTACCAGCAGGGAACCATGAATATCAAATTAAAGTGAAGCTTGTACCACAAGAACCTGTGCGTACATTATCATCAACAGATACTATTGGTAATGAACCAAGCGAAGCTACATACACGATTTATACGTATGATAGTCGTATGCAAGTGACATCTTCACAAATGGGATATGAAAATCAAATTGGTAATACGGTAGCCGTTGAAGACTACACTAAAGGTATTACAGCCCATACTACTATTATGAACTTCACGGATAATCCAATTACGGATATGCAAGCTATCAGCTATATTCCAAAGCAAGGTCTGGAAAAATCAACAGTATCTACAACATTAAAAGAATCTGTTACAACAAAACCAGGTTGGAAAATTCAATATACAACAGACGCTATCACTGGCGATTATAGTCAAGATAGAAACTTAGCATTTACAGACACTGTATCATATTATAGTAAAGTTACAGCTATTAAGTTCTTATCAACAGAAGCTGTTAAATCAATGTCTGGTGCCTCATTTGATATCCCATTAGCTACAGGAAACTTAGCTAAAGTTGATGATATTATCAACTATCGTTCAGTATTATTAACACCAAATGATGTGGTGTTATCAACACCCGTATCAGCAACACCTATGATTGGTAATGTGGTCTATCATTATATTGATAGTGCAACAAATAAAGAATTACGAGAACCTGAAACGCACCCAATTAAATTAGTTGGTGATAGTGATTCATATACATACCCCGCTAAAATTCAAGTCACAGTTGATGGCGATACAAAGACGTATCACTTACTAAGTGCGACTAAACCAGAAACCGTTACAGAAACAATTGTTAACGGAACAACACATGTGAAACGCTATTATAGCAAACCAGAAACAACATTACAAGTACGATATGTTTGGGACACATCTCTATCAGATAAACATGTTAATTTCTTAGTTAATGACTTAATGAGTGAAGGTCGTCTACAAGTTGGTAGTATCTATAGACCACGTGACTTTAAAATTGATTCATATTTGAACAGCAAATTCCCAGAACACACAGCCGTCACTATTCCAGCTATTGATGACGGTGGTATTACACGATTCACCGTTGACTTAGCAAGTGACCCAGTAACGTTCACATATGTACGCACAGAGGTTACACGAAGCTCTGACTTAGAATCACAAATTTCAACGGAAAACTATAATGGTCTTCAACCAAAAGAATTTACAACAACAGATGAAATGGGTAATGTAATTGTTACACATTACTATAAAGTACTATCTGGTAACTTCGTAGAACATTTTGTGGATGAAAATGGTAATAAGATTGATGATGATTATACAACACCAACGGGTATTGCTGGTTATACAGTTTTAACAACGGATAAACGCTATGAAAATTATGACGTTACTGGTGAACGTGCTGACTGGATGTATGCACCAGAAAAACCTCAAAAAATTACAGTAGGTGATGTTGAGTATACTTATGTACGTCAAGATAAAGACGAACCAATTAAAATTGAACAAGGTACTCAAGAAGTAACTTACATCTATAAACGTAATAATGGTCGCATTATCCAACGTTTTGTCGATACTGATTGTAATGAGTTACAAGCTCAAACAACAACTGGATTACTTCCAATTGGACCTTTAGCAACACCATTAACTCACCCATCAGAAATCACTCATGATGGATATGTCTACAAATTTATCAATCAAGATAAAGTAGACCCAACTGAAGTAAAAGCTGAAGATACCATTGTAACCTATGTTTATGGAACATCTTCAATTCCAAATGAAGCACCTGTAACCGATAAGCCTGAATTGCAAGTGACTCGTTACGTTGACGAATCTGGTAAAGAAATTAAAGACATGGATAAAGGTCTTCAACCTAAAGCTGATATCTCTGGTTATACTTATGACCATACAGATGACGTGCCTAGTGTAAGAACTCATGTTTATAAAGTCTTTGTATCGGGAATTCCAAATGAAGCACCTGTAACAGATAAACCTGAATTGCAAGTGACTCGTTACGTTGATGAATCTGGTAAAGAAATTAAAGACATGGATAAAGGTCTTCAACCAAAAGCTGACATCTCAGGTTATACTTATAATCATACAGATGAAGTTCCTGGTGTAAGAACACACGTTTATAATGTCTTTGTATCAGAAATTCCAAATGAAGCACCTGTAACAGATAAGCCTGAATTGCAAGTAACTCGTTACGTTGATGAATCTGGTAAAGAAATTAAAGACATGGATAAAGGTCTTCAACCAAAAGCTGATATCTCTGGTTATACTTATAATCACACAGATGAAGTACCTGGTGTAAGAACACACGTCTATAACGTCTTCACCTCTGAAATTCCAAATGAAGCACCTGTAACAGATAAACCTGAATTACAAGTAACTCGTTACGTTGACGAATCTGGTAAAGAAATTAAAGACATGGATAAAGGTCTTCAACCTAAAGCTGATATCTCTGGTTATACTTATGACCATACAGATGACGTGCCTAGTGTAAGAACTCATGTTTATAAAGTCTTTGTATCGGGAATTCCAAATGAAGCACCTGTAACAGATAAACCTGAATTGCAAGTGACTCGTTACGTTGATGAATCTGGTAAAGAAATTAAAGACATGGATAAAG
>JAUMZX010000134.1 GCA_030527905.1 Cardiobacteriaceae bacterium | reverse complement strand
AAAATAAAAGCAAACAAATCTCAAAAATGTAAACAACGCTCCGATTTCCTACATAAGTGTATACTTATTAAATTTAAATGCCTTAGAAAGTACAAAGAGGTAATTATGAGTATTTTACTGATCAATGCACATCCTGACCCCAATTCATTGCTATCAGCCACCAATCAAATGGTTGGACATCTGCTCAACAAAGTATCATCCGATACTATTGACACAATTAACCTTGCTGATACAGATCTGCAGACGTTGGATAAGACCGTACAAGATATGTTCATTAATACGTTTTTCAGAAAACAGCAACCAACGCCTGCCGAAGCACAAATAATTGAAAAGATGAATACCCAAACAACAAGGCTTAAAGCGGCTACTCGTTTGGTTATTGCGCTACCCATGTATAACTTTGGTATTCCTGCCCGCTTGAAAGACTGGATAGACAATATCGTTATTCCTGGCCAAACTTTTCAATACGGTGCAGACGGTTCGCCGCAAGGGCTGCTGACTTCCCATAAAGCGCTGATATTAACCGCCAGCGGCGGTATATACAGCGAAGGTGCTTTCGCCCCATATGACTTTACCATTCCTTATCTGCAAACAGTGTTGGGTTTTTTAGGAATCCAGCACATATACAGTGTTCGTGCGGAAGGTACTTCTCCAGATGCAGTTGGAGTTGAAGATGCTGTTCAAAAAGCCTGCACAGAGATTGATGCTATTTGGCGTGATTTCTCAGCATAATAGCCACCATTGCCACTCAACCATCTCCGATGACAAGCTGAAGCAACCGAAGTTGTACAGCTAGTACATCGGATTGTAAACGGTCGCAGTACAAAGTTTTGCTGCTGCGTTCTAACCGCCGAAAGAAGCGATTGGTGTGCTTTTATCGCGTTTGCGTCGTGCAGTAAGAGTGCTGTTAGTCGCGCCGCGCTTTCGTTTGCAAATATTTTCGGATGCGGACGGTAGGAACCGTCCGCAGGTGATAAAAGATGGGTTCAGTGTGTCTTCCGCTCATCGCGCCGCTGGTATCGTGTGAGCGGTCATGTCTAAGAAATGGTTCTATTGGGTTTATTGCTTTTAGCTTTTTGCGACGTTTTTCTCTCAAGCGGAGGTTAATCTGACTTGAAGCGCTCCATTTATCACGGATGGTGCCTCATCGCTGTTTGCTATATTACATGCGATGAGGGTAAGGAAAGGTTATATATGCCGTAGGCTAATTCATGTGTTGCTGAGTATCTGTTGCATGGCTTCCCATGCTGCAGGCAATTGTAGAAAACCATCAGAAGCAAGGAAATGTCCTCCTTGCGTAACGGTTATGGTATTGCTCTGAAGCGTATTTGCCTGTTCGTGGCTGATTTTGGGATTAACGATACTGTCGTTATTACTGATGATGCTGTAAATCTGTGGGCTCATCTGTTGAATAACGGATAAATCCAGCGTTGCTTGGTCGATATAGCTGTTTAGTATCGGAAGTTCTGGTAAGCGCTTATCAAATGCAGACACCAATACTAGGCCGGCAATGCGTGGTGGGCGACATTGGCTGAGGTAATGCAGTATGCTGATGGTACCCAAACTATGCGCGATAAAAATATCTTGCGCTGTTGGCGTGCCAATATGTTTTTTCAAGGTTTCTTGCCATGCGTCAAAGTCTGGTTGCTCGCTATTGGGTAGCGCGATAACTTCTGTGGCAACTTCTATTTGCTCGAGTTGTGTCTTTAACCAAGGGAACCAATGGTGTTGCGGTGAGGCGCCGTAGCCATGAATAATGTAAGCGTGTTTTTGCATGATAGACCTCATTAGGTGGATGGATAAGGCTTGCAGGAGCACATGATATTTAGTTCTGTTTTGCGGCAAGCTAGAAATCAGTTTAATCTATAACATGATGTTAGGGTCAAGGGGGAAAAATGAAAATAGGGGAGTTTGCCAAAGCCTGTAATATCAGTGTACGAATGTTACGTTTTTATGAGGAACTGCAGCTGATTAGTCCGACGCGTAGCGATAGAGGATTCCGAATCTATCGGGAAGATGACGTGGCGATTGTGCGTAAAATTATTTTGCTGAGCCAAGCCGGATTGGCACTTAAAGATATTGCATTATTACGGGACTGTTTATATGGGCATCCGCAGCAATTTTGTAATGCGTTACGCGAGAAACTGCGCGAGCGACAAAGTGATATTGATAGGCAGATTGATGTTCTTGCGCAATCTAAAACGTTGTTGAATACGTTATTAGCAGGAGAAGTGATTCAGCCTTGGACGCCGCAATGACGCCCTATGAGCAGCAGGAGTATTACAGGGATATGCTAAATAAGCGTGCGCATGATATTTACAGCCTTTTTCTGATTGGTGCGCTCATCGGATGGCTGACGATTCCTATTGGTAGTATTTTGGCTTACCAACAGCAACGTAAAGTCGTGGCAGGTATGCCGGTCCTCTCTAGTCATTTCCGCTACCAGATGTTCAGTAGTGTGTGGATGGTGGTGGCGCTAATGCTGGGGATAGGCGGTTATATTGGCTTGAGGCATTTTGACCCACAGATTTGTGTCCGGAATATTGTCTTCAATCCGCCCAAACCGCGTACTTATTTTTTAGTCTGCTATATTCTTGTTTTCTATATGTTGTGGATTACGCGCTTTTGTTATGGTTATAAGATGTTGTCTCATCATATAGCTATCGCCAATCCGTACACGCTATGGTTGCCCAGAGGGAGTAAAGACAAGAACCGAACTCAGAATAAAGCCTAAGTTCTATCGCGCCATTAAAGAGACTCGATTAAGAATCACGATATGGCGCTATTTTTATTCCAGTATAGTGAAAGATCGCGCGCTTTTTTCAAAGCGCGCAATGTTATTCCGCGTAATATCTGTCGTGTTTTTGGGTAGGCCGCTATGGCGTAAAGGTATAGTAGAGAGATCTACAGATTTTTTGCCAAGACGGTATAGCTGTCAACCGCGCCAAGCGCGGTTTGTACTAACCAACCGCTGCCTTTCGCAGCGGGCACGATGTCGCCGTGTTTGGTTTCGCGGAGTTCACCAATCGTAATTTCTCGATTTCCGCTAGGCTGAATCAGTTCAATGCTATCGCCGGTGGCAAAATGATTTTTGGCTTCGATGGTTGCTAGACCTGTTGCCGCATCATAGGCAACGACTTCCCCCACAAATTGTTGTGTAGCCGCGTTAGAGGAACCGCTAGCGTAGTTCTGTTGCGCTTTGATTTGCCGACGGACAAAGAAACCATCGGTGTAACCACGGTTAGCCAGCCCTTCAAGTTTGTCATTGAGTAGAGGATTAAAGGTACGCCCTGCGTATGCATCGTCTATCGCTTGGCGGTAGAGTTGCGCGGTGCGTGCAGCATAATAGAAAGACTTCGTACGTCCCTCAATTTTCAAACAATCGACACCGATATTGACGAGCTCCCCTACATGTTCAATGGCGCGCAGGTCGCGACTGTTCATAATGTAGGTACCGTGCTCGTCTTCGGTGATTTCCATATACTCGCCCGGACGATTCTCTTCTTCAAGATAGTAAACGCCGTCGGCAAGCGGATGGCGTTCACGGCTATCCGTAATGCCTGAAAGCGCGTCGGGTGAAAAGATGAGATCCGGCGTAGGAATGAACTCGCCTTCTTCTTCCTCTGTGCTCGCATGCGTTTTGTATTTCCAACGACACGCATTGGTACAAGTGCCTTGGTTAGGGTCGCGGTTATTAAAATAGCCGGAGAGTAAGCAGCGGCCAGAGTACGCCATACATAATGCGCCATGTACAAAGACTTCGAGCTCAACATCGGGGCAACGTTCGCGAATCTCAGCGATTTCCTTCAGCGATAGTTCACGCGAGAGAATGACACGGCTAATGCCATTTTGCTGCCAGAATTTAACGGTTGCCCAATTTACGGTATTGGCCTGCACGGATAGATGAATAGGCAAGTCGGGATAAGCATTTTTTACGACCATAATCAGCCCGGGGTCCGACATAATCAGGGCATCCGGTCCAGCAGCGATTGCTGGTGCCAAATCGCGCAAGGCTGTATCCAACTTGTAGTTATGTGGTTGTGTATTAACGGTCAGGTAAAAGTGTTTGCCTAAGGCGTGCGCTTCGTCGATACCGTACTTCAGATTATCGTCGGTAAATTCATTGCCGCGCATGCGTAGGCTATAACGCGCTGAACCTGCATAAACAGCATCGGCACCATAAGCAAAAGCATAGCGCATGGTTTTGAGTGAGCCGGCAGGGGCAAGAAGTTCGACGGTTCGCATAACATTTCAACAGAATAAGAAGTAACATCTACTTATTATAGCAATCCTGCAAGTAGAGGCATAATAAGGTTTTTTAAACCAATCTTGATAGGAGCATGTTGATGAGGAAAATGTTCTGTTTATTGTCTTTTTCATCCGTCTTTCTACTTGTTGCGCGAGCGGCAGAACAAACGACAATCGCGGCGGTGGAGGAACAAGGAATATTCGCACGTAACTTTGGGATAGAGGGTGAGGCAAACGCTGATGATCCCATGTTGGTTCATTGTGGTGCGGATGTGCGGCCTGAATTTGCCGAAGATAAGCCAGGAATTGCGGTAGTTTGCTCTACTTTCTCAGATATTGATCCTAAGCTGAGTAAAGCGAAACCAGAAGATTGTTCGCTCGCGTGGATAAGCACTTTCGTGTTGCCAACGAGCGGCACAGCCGAAATCCGTTGGCAATGCAGGGGAGATAGTGATTTTAGTGCACCAAATATAGCATTTGCCGACGGCGATAAGTTAAAAGGGGAAGGGTGGCAATGCGAACGACACGGCGAAGAAGTGCATTGTAAAAATGACGATGGTCATGGTTTTTTGGTGGGTCGTGAAATGCAGAAAATATTTTAAGTTACACGCTTTTTCATGAACCATGCTCTAATATGGGCCTAACATACGCTATAAACACGACTTAATTTTTTATACTAATAGGAGGACATCAATGGGAAAACGCATGAATGTTGAAAGCTTTAATTTGGATCACACCAAAGTTAAAGCGCCTTATCTACGCTTAGCTGATAAGAAACAGGGAGAACATGGCGATACCATCTATAAATACGATTTGCGCATCTGTCAGCCAAATAAAGATCATATGGATATGCCGGCGTTGCATTCGTTGGAACATCTGATGGCGGAACTGTCGCGCAATCACAGTCAGCACGTTATTGATATTTCTCCCATGGGATGTCAAACCGGCTTTTATATTTCTTTACTCAATGAACCCGAATATCAGACCGCATTGGATTTAGTAGAAAATACCTTGCGTGATGTATTGGAGGCGACGGAAGTTCCCGCGTGTAATGAAGTGCAATGCGGCTGGGCAGCAAGCCATAGCTTGACCGGCGCTCAGGCATTGGCGCGACAGCTTTTGGATAAACGTGCTGAGTGGGAAATCATATTCGCTTAACATGTATCTAAAGATAACTATGACGTGATATGCGTATCGCGTTATATTTAACGCCTCAAGCCCCAATTCTATTGAGGCTTTATTTTGGGCGGAATAGATGATCGCGTTATCGTAGCTTGATGACATTTCTAATATGGGCTTGATGCAAACGTAAAATACTGCTGCTATACAGTGAGACCTGTGCAAAACCCTCCATTTCATCCACGCATTCATTTTTCAACACAAATGAACCTGTTTTCTGCTCATTTTCTTGCATCATCATCCCTGAAATACCCAATATCTGGG
>JAUMZX010000133.1 GCA_030527905.1 Cardiobacteriaceae bacterium | reverse complement strand
GAAATGCTGATTTACAAAACCTCGCAACTACTCTAGATGCCTGTCTGATTCCTTGGCAATCTTTGTCTCCGGAAAAATGTCGTAATGCCCTGGTGTTACCCTTAGCCGTATGGGATTACAGTCAAAATCCGGAAGATTACCGCCGCTGGCTTTTGTCGTTAGAAGAAATTGGGGCTCATGTCATCAATCCGCCGACTCTGCAAATATGGAATATGAATAAACGCTATTTATGCGAGTTAGCAGATAAAGGGCTTGCTATTACACCCAGCTTGGCATTACTACCCGATGATAACTGGCAGGCACAAATTATGTCGAGCGGCTGGGATAATCCCGTTGTCAAGCCATTAATTGGACAAAGTGGACGTGGTGTACGCCGCCTTGATGCGGTTTTCCCTCGATTAGCAGATTATCCTCAAGGTATTTTGCTACAGCCTTTCATTCCTACTGATTTTGGTGAGGTTTGCCTCATTTATTTTGATGGCCATTTTTCTCATGCCGTACATAGACGCCCTGCGCCACAAGAATGGCGCGCCAATTCTACTTATGGCGTACAGATTTTTCCAATACAGGCAGAAAATGAATGGTTGCAACGTGCCGCAGCGGTCTTTTCGTACCTTCCTATTGCGCCGTTATATGCGCGCATCGATGGATTGATTAGCCCGACTCACGGTTTTCTGATTAATGAAATAGAGCTGATAGAACCTGCGCTTTATTTATCGCTACACTTGCCGGCACAAGAACACTTACGCACTTTACTTTGTCGTTAAATATCAAGACGTCTTGCCATAGCGATTTTTACGCCGAAGATGCCGACGAATCAACGAAAAACGCCACCATAGCAATACTATAATATAGCCGAGTAATCCCAAGAAAATGCCGACAATTACTGAACCACCAAATAGTGGCAGTAAAATTTGGCCACTTAATGTCTTTAATGATTGAATATCAAATTGCTCGGGTCGCATAATTTGCTCGGGTTGTCCAAGAACCTTTTCATATAGCCAAGAACCAACACGATAATTTAAATATAGCGCTGGTGCCATCGTGATTGGATTGCTCCACCACGTCATCATGGCTGCTGCGGGCAAATTAGCGCGACACATGATGGCTACTGCACCAGCTGCCACAGTTTGCAACGGCATAGGCAATGTTCCAAAAAAGAGACCAATCGCAACAGCAAGCGATATTGCCCGTCGATTAACTTGCCAAATACCGGCATAAGCAAAGCGGACGAGCATGGGACGTAAGATACGGCTTTTAACCAATAAATCATACGACGGCAAAATGCGTTTAAAAAAATACTTAGGCATATCTGAAGTGCGGTAAGAAAAGATTTGCATTCTACGGTAAAGGCGGCATCTGCATACTGCTTTTATTGTATGATAGCGTTTATATTCCGGTGTTGTACCGGTATTTATTTGCTCCGTAAATTTAAAGGATAGAGACGATGAAGATTGGTATTCCGAAAGAATCTCTTACTGGTGAAACCCGCGTCGCTGGTACCCCTACAACTGTTACTCAGCTACAAAAGCTCGGGTTCGACGTTGTGGTTGAACGTAGTGCTGGAGTGGGTGCTAGTTTGGGAGATGATGCTTATCAAGCAGCCGGCGCTACTATTGCCGATACAACAACCGTCTGGCAATGCCCACTGATTTATAAAGTCAACGCGCCAACCGACGCAGAAATCAAACATTTACAAGCAGGACAAACGCTTGTTAGTTTTTTCTGGCCCGCTCAGAATCCCGACTTAGTTAAAAAACTTGCTGAGAAAAAAGTCAACATTCTTGCGATGGATATGGTGCCGCGAATTTCACGCGCACAGGCATTAGATGCCCTTTCATCTATGGCCAACATCAGCGGGTATCGCGCTGTTATTGAAGCGGCCAATACTTTTGGACGTTTCTTCACGGGGCAGATTACAGCGGCAGGTAAAGTTCCGCCCGCACAAGTTTTGATTATCGGCGCAGGAGTTGCTGGATTAGCGGCTATTGGTACCGCAAATTCTTTGGGTGCAGTGGTCAAAGCCTTCGATACTCGTTTAGAAGTTGCTGAGCAGATTGAATCTATGGGAGGAAAATTCCTAAAACTAGACTTCCCTCAAGAATCTGGTGGCAGCGGAGACGGCTATGCGAAAGTCATGAGCGACGAATTTATCGCAGCCGAAATGAAGCTCTTTGCAGAACAGGCTAAGGAAGTAGACATCATTATCACGACCGCTGCTATTCCTGGAAAACCCGCACCAAAACTGATTACCAAAGAAATGGTTGCCAGCATGAAACCCGGTTCTGTCATTGTTGATTTAGCGGCAGCAACTGGCGGTAACTGCGAAATGACAAAAGCAGGTGAGCTATTTGTTACGGAGAACGGCGTAAAAATCATTGGTTACACTGACATGGCTAACCGTTTAGCAGGCCAATCTTCACAACTCTATGCAACCAACCTCGTTAACCTTAGCAAACTCCTCTCTCCCAACAAAGATGGCGAAATTAACCTAAACTTTGATGACGTCATCATTCGTAATATGACAGTTACACGCGAAGGAGAAATTACTTTCCCACCTCCCGCCATTCAAGTTTCCGCTGCTCCACAGCAAAAACTGTCTGCAAAAGTGGAAGCGAAAACTGATGATAAATCCGCATCTACATGGCAAAAACTGGTGCCTGCCGTTATTGCAGCCATGTTAGTGCTCTGGGTCGGCGCGGTAGCACCTGCTGCATTCTTGAACCACTTTATCGTCTTCGTACTGTCTTGCGTCATTGGCTACTATGTTGTTTGGAATGTCAGTCACTCACTACATACGCCGCTCATGTCCGTAACTAATGCTATTTCTGGCATCATTGTCGTTGGCGCCCTACTACAAATCAGTCATGGAAACAGTTGGGTATCGATATTGGCATTTATTGCCATTCTGCTTGCCAGCATTAATATTTTCGGCGGTTTCTTCGTCACTCGACGCATGCTCAATATGTTCCGTAAGGGCTAAAGTTTTTGGTACACATGCCACTCACAAACGAAGAAATTGCCGCTCAGTTACGCTGCCCGCATGGTGAAGCAGGCTTAGCAACGGGACAAGCGATGAATCTGCGTAACCTGACGCAAACCATTATTGCATTTACTGCCGTAGGGCTGAACAATGCTGACCGTGTGTTGGAAATCGGTTGTGGTAACGGTGGGTTGCTTGGCTATATCCTCTCGCAAGCGGACGACTTGCATTACACCGGACTGGAAATTTCGTCACTAATGCAACAACAAGCGCAGGTTTTTAATGCGCCATTTATCGCGGCGCAACAAGCCGAATATTTGCTTTATGACGGTGAGTTACTACCTTTCGGCGACAATACGTTTAACAAAATTGTCTCCGTTAATACGGTCTATTTCTGGCAGAACGTCGTGCAAATGCTTTGCGAAATCTGTCGTGTATTACAGCCCTGTGGTCGTTTTTGTCTCAACTTCTGTGAGAAAGCTTTTATGTCTGATCTACCGTTCACGCAGTATGGCTTTACCTTATACAACGCCAGCGACATCCGACAAATAGCGCAACAGATACCATTCTATTGCCTTACCGAACAGCGCAGTCGCGACTGGGCAATTAGCAAAGACGGCACACTGTTACAACGTGAATTCGTCAATTTGGTCTTTGAAAAACAGAGCGGATGAAAATGCAACAAGAACAAGCGTACGACGGAAGATACTACTTACAAGCTGGCATGGGTTTACCTAGAGCAACCTTTCCGTACAAACCATTTATCTTTTTAACTTTGGAGAAATCATAATGTCTTCAGGATTAGTTACAGCAGCCTATATCGTTGCTGCCATTCTTTTCATTTCCTCGCTAGCGGGGTTGTCCAGACAAGAAACTGCCAAGCGCGGCTGTTATTCAGGTATCGCCGGTATGGCTGTTGCCTTATTTGTCACTATCTTCTCCGAGAATACCGCAGGATTAGGTTGGATTATCCTTGCCATGATTATCGGCGCGGCCATCGGTATCTATAAAGCGAAAAAAGTTGAAATGACCGAAATGCCCGAGCTGATTGCACTACTGCACAGCTTCGTTGGTCTTGCTGCTGTGCTTGTAGGCTTTAATAGCTATATAGAAGCGGGAAATATCTCTCACGATATGCACACCATTCACCTAATTGAAGTCTTTTTGGGTATCTTCATCGGGGCTGTAACTTTCACCGGTTCACTCGTTGCTTTCGGAAAACTGAATGGCAGAATCAGCAGCAAACCACTGCAACTCCCTAATAAACACAAACTGAATTTAGCCGCTCTTGTGATTTCGTTTGTTCTACTTATCGTCTTTGTACATACAGGTCAACACCCGATAGAAACCGGCGAGACCCTTTATAAAATGGTTCACGGACAATATTATCCAGTTACTGTGATTGCAGATAACCCTGTCAACATAATGAACTTCGCGCTGATTGCCATGACGCTGATTGCCCTCGCCTTTGGTTGGCACCTTGTCGCCAGCATTGGTGGCGCGGATATGCCAGTAGTCGTATCCATGCTCAACTCCTACTCTGGCTGGGCAGCCGCAGCCGCAGGTTTCATGCTTTCCAATGACTTACTAATTGTCACGGGGGCGCTGGTCGGTTCCAGTGGTGCGATACTCTCATACATCATGTGTAAAGCAATGAACCGCTCCTTTATCTCGGTTATCGCTGGCGGATTCGGCACAGACGGCAGCACTGCCTCAGGAAGTGAAGAAGTCGGTGAATATCGCGAGGTACAGCCTAGCGATGTGGCAGATATGCTGAAAAACGCGCATAGTGTCATCATCACCCCGGGCTATGGTATGGCGGTTGCACAAGCACAATATCCTGTTGCAGAAATTACTGAATTACTTCGTAAACAAGGAGTTGAAGTCCGCTTCGGTATTCACCCTGTTGCAGGTCGCCTGCCAGGACACATGAACGTCCTACTTGCCGAAGCCAAAGTTCCTTACGACATCGTGTTGGAAATGGACGAGATCAACGATGACTTCCCTGATACGGATGTCGTCCTTGTTATCGGCGCTAATGACACCGTAAACCCCGCAGCGCAAACAGATCCGAACTCTCCTATTGCCGGCATGCCTGTACTAGAAGTTTGGAAAGCGGCCAACGTCGTTGTTTTCAAACGCTCAATGAATACCGGTTACGCTGGTGTACAGAACCCTCTGTTCTTCAATGAAAATAGTGTGATGTGTTTTGGTGATGCAAAAGCAACTGTGGACGCCATTCTTGCTGCCCTACGTGGCAACTAATTGGCACTACAGACAATCTACACAATACGTTATAGCGCGGGAATGAGAAAAAACTCTGATAACCCGTTTTAGCCAACAAACCGGAGACAGCTCCGGTTTGTTTTTAACCAAAGGCAGTCCTAGTACAACCATCTGCAAAAGGTTAACTTCCCACCTATAATGCAAGTCATGAGGTAACCGATTGTTTTATAACATTTTCTGACTCAAACCCTTCACGCAATATTAGTAAGCAAAGCCTTTAAGCCGCCTTCTACACAATGTACTATTATTATAGTGCGACGCTCCTCGCACTGGCTCCCCTTTGTTTACCCCTTTGACGCAAAAAAATCCGCACTTTTGCCCCTTCCACAATGAAACGGTAACTTCTATAGTCAATCAACTTAATTTAAATAACACGAGACCTGTGCAAAACCCTCCATCTCATCCACTCATTCATTTTTCAACACAAA
>JAUMZX010000132.1 GCA_030527905.1 Cardiobacteriaceae bacterium | reverse complement strand
AAATAAAAGCAAACAAATCTCAAAAATGTAAACAACGCTCCGATTTCCTACAGATGATGTTTGCCACAAAGAACAAGGTTCATACGGACATGAAAATCAGAACAGATGATTGCGCGGAAATAGAAAAGTGCGTGATGTGGACGGAACCGCGTATCATAGAGGTGATTACCGGGAGCATAGGCGTTATTGATGCGAAAAATGCCGGAGAGCTTGCCCATGCCACATAACGTGTTAGACATACCATACAACGGACAAACATACCGTATATATTGTCGTTCGCCACAACGCCGTAACCGCCATCTGCGCCTAACAATTGATGCTGCCGGAAAAATCTATCTATCACGCCCACAAAAAACACAGCGTGAAGACGTGCTACGTTTCATCACAAAACATCTTACTTGGATTGCAACCCGCGCTAAAAGCCAAGAAGCGTTTACTGAGCAACCATCGCCTTATGAGATAGATAGTACCCATTGGGTACTAGGCATACCTTATCGCTTATTCTTAGATCGTACGGCGGACTCGAAAATACGGACAGAAGGCGATGCCCTTATCACATCGCCTGCGGATGAAAAAATTCTTGCCACACGCTTTCGTCGTTTCCATCAGGAAGAAAGTGCTCGGCATTTTCCTGCATTGGTAGCAGAGCAGCAAAAATATTGCCCCTGGGTATTGACGATGCCTCCATTACGCTATCGAATTATGCATAGTAGCTGGGGAAATTGCCGTCATAACGGCGTGCTTACCTTTAATAGTCGATTGATACAGTATCCAGCACCGCTTATAGCACACGTCATTATTCATGAATTATGTCACTTACAAGAGCATAACCACAGCGCCGCATTTTATGCGCTCATGCAACAAGCGCAGCCTGATTGGCGCGAAAGAAAACAGGAATTAGAAGCCTTTCGTCGCACCCATCACACATTAATGTAGCCACACTGCTAAATTAATTACAAAACGAATAAGTGGTATGCCACTATGGTATAGTGAATACGTCAAAAGGAATCTGTATAAACGTAGGAGAAAATTAATAAAAATTAGCTCGCTATTTTGATAAGCATGGTAATCACCTAATCGTGGAAACAAATTAAGTAAAGTTAGAAAACAATGCTATCGCATAAATATATGAGTAAAAGAAAGTAGGAAATTTATTTGTGGCAGACACTTAATAAGGCAGAAGTTAAGACTAGTAGATTGCGCAAACTTAATTATAAATCAGCCCCTATTTCTTCTTCATAATGACAAAAATTTAGATTGCATAGTGATTAGGTATCATAAGGAAGGATAAATAAATATAAGTAATCTCTACTTATATCTTTAATTTGTTATCATATGAAATTGGGTAAAATTTAAATAAATTATAGGAGATTTTATGAAAAGAGAAGAACTGATAAAGAAAAAAGTTATTGAAATTGAGAAATCACTATTTGAAGAATTGCCATTTGATGAAAGAATGTATGTAAAAAAAATATGAAGAAATATATAAAAAGTATCTAAACCAAAATGGTTTGAAAGAAATTTGAGAAAACGTAAAAAGCGATGGTTAAGAGCAGGATTCTCAGAAGAAACCTTTCTTGAAATGGAAAAAATGGAGCGTAAGGAAATAGAAGAGTTTAAAGAAATGTATAGCCGACGAGAACCTATGAACACAAAGGTAAATACTAATTCAGAAGATGAAACTATTGAAAGAAAATATATTGAAAATATTCAAGATAAATTAAATAAAAGTGGATTGATTGATTTTGAGCTAGGAAGAATAAAACTTTATTCGATTATATTTATAATAATTTTGGGGTTAAATATTGCTTTCTCATTAATACTAGCAATAGTTGCTATAAATATAAGAGACATTCCAGTATTATATAATAGTGATTTTGTGAATCATATTGCTAACATGATTGATGATGACTATATTATAATAAACTATTAAGACGATATTATGGCAAGTAAACTTATAACAGCATATTATAGAAGATTCTTTCCTTTTGTTTTTTTGGTTTTGCTTATTGCTTAAGGCTAATATAAACTGCTATAAAAAATATGATATAAGTTTTCTTCATTACTGTGAAAGAACAGATACGAGGATTTCATATCCAAGATCCAAAACTATGAAGTCGACGCTATTATTTGTTCCTGTTTTATGGTTCTATTGGCATGTAGAAAGATGGTATTTTGAGTCAAGCTGGGGCTATTAGCATTTTGTGTATGTGCTGATCTAATTCTTATTATTTTCTATGGTTTATTCATAACCCAGATACAAAGTTATTTAATCAATAAACGAAAAAAGTCTATTTTATTGATGTAATCAGTCTATGTATTTAAATAAACCTTTATGATAATAAAACTCTTTATATGGTATAGAGGATGCTGATTAGTTATACTTTAATAGCTAAGGGGAGAACATGAAGGATTATTATGAAGGCATTTTCTAACCGCGATAATTAATGACATACGTACCAGAGAAATTTGGATAAAGAAAGAATGATGGCCGTTTATTGGTTATTGAACGTAATGAAGATGACATTATTAACGATGCTAGCAGGCTACTTGCTGATAATTTTTATTTAAGCGTGCTGAGTAGACGAAACATAGCTGTGATGTATTGGCAGAATTGAGCGAAAATGAAGGCACAATGCAGTTTGCTACCTACAAGCGCATCAAGCTCTTAAGGTCTATTTGATACGGTTTTTAATCGTTTTATTGTTCGTACGGAAGTGTGGCGTTCTATATCTTGGCAGAAGCGAGATTTAAGCGCGGCTAGCTGTAATTGCTGCACGGATGTCATCTGTATTGACGGTGTCGTCAATGATGCTGTCGCAGAATTGTCGTGGCAGGATAAGGCGCAGTTTTCCGTTGCGTGTTTTTTTATCAAGGAGCATTTTGTCTAGGATGGCGTCGTTCGTGAGTTCGGCAGGGATAGTGGTAGGAAGTTCAAAGGCGGCAAAAAGTTTGGCGGCACGTTCGCTTTCGGTGTGGCTGATGCGACCTAGATGTTCGGCTAGGCGGCAAGCTACTACACTGCCAATAGCGACGCATTCTCCGTGTTTCCAGCGTTGGTAATGGGTTAGGGCCTCGAGAGCATGACCAAAGGTGTGACCATAATTGAGTAAGGCACGTTGGCCGCTTTCGCGCTCATCTGCTGCGACGATGGCCGCTTTGTTGGTACAGCAGTGCGCAATCATTTCGGCGAGGGTTGTCGGTTCACGATGAAGAATGGCTTCATGACGGGTTTCTAACCAATGGAAGAAGGTTAGGTCATTGATGAGTCCGTATTTGATAACTTCCGCCATTCCCGCTGAAAATTCACATGCGGGTAGGGTCTTGAGTGTTTCTGTGTCGATTATAACGGCTTGCGGTTGATGAAATGCCCCAATAAGGTTTTTGCCTTGTTCATGGTTGATGCCAGTTTTTCCGCCAACAGAGGAGTCTACTTGTGCAAGTAGCGTGGTGGGGATTTGTAGGTAGGCGATGCCGCGTTGGTAGCTGGCTGCCGCAAATCCGCTAATGTCACCGACGATTCCTCCGCCAAGTGCAATGATGAGGCTGTCACGGTCATGCCGTGCAGTAACGAGTGCATCGAGGATTTTGCCGTAACTAGCGAGATTTTTGTGTGCCTCACCATCGGGAATGAGTACGGTTGTGTAGTCTTTATGGGAAAGTGCCGTTTGTAGAGGCGTTAGGTAATGTGCGGCGATTTCTTCGTTGCTGACGATACAGAGGCGTTGTTGCGGGATATGCTGTTCTAGTAATGCGCGATCATGTAGAAGGTTTTTCCCAATAATGATGGGGTAGTGTTTGGCAGGGGCGGCATTAATTTTAAGGTTCAGGGTGTTATACAGCATCTGGATTTTCCTCATAAAGTTGGTCGGGATAGTGGCAAAATGGTTTTTATAGTTTAGGTGTTTATTTGTAGGTTATATTTTTGCGAGTAAAGTAAAGCGCGCTGTCATGAGGCAGTGCGCTTTTTGGGCACGAGTAGTGGTCGGTTATGACGAGTTAGTGCGCACGGATTCATTGTATTAAGGCTGCGGCACTCTGTTGGCTGATGAAACCGTCAGGGATTTGTCCATTTGCGGTTTGCCAGTTTCGGAAAGCCTGACGGGTTTTCGCGCCGAGCACACCATCTGTACCTTGTGTGTCGTAGCCTTGAGCGCTGAGGTTTTGTTGTAGTTGTTGTACTTGTTCTCGATTGAGTGCTTGTTCTTCACGAGGCCAAGCGGCTTGGATACGATTGCCGTTATTTATACCTTCGGTGAGGAGTCCTATCGCTAGCGCGTAGCTGGAAGCATTGTTATAGACTTTGATTGTTTTGAAGTTCGGATAGAGTAAGAGGGCAGGGCCATTGTGTCCTGCGGGTAGCCATAGGGTGGCGTTGATGTTTTCTGTAGGTAAGGCTGTGCCATCGGTTTGTTGTATGCCGAGTTGTTGCCATTGTGCTAGGGTCAGTGCGTTATCAACGTGTTGGTAGTCAAAGTTGCTGGGGAGCTTAACTTCTCTTCCCCAACGCTGGTTGCGTTGCCAACCGGATTTGCCTAGGTAGTTAGCTGTGGAGGCAAGCGCATCTTCTATTTGCCATGGGTCACGTCGTCCGTCACCATTACCATCTACGCCGTATTGCAGGAAGGTAGTTGGTATGAACTGGGTGTGTCCCATGCCTCCTGCCCATGAGCCGCGCAGTTCGTCCCATTGGATATCTCCGCGTTCGATGAGTTTTAATAGTGCGATGAGTTGTTGTTCTGCAAAGTCACGACGGCGTCCTTCGTAAGCAAGGGTGGATAGGGCTTGTATAAGGTCAATGTTTCCCATGTTCTCGCCGTAAGCGCTTTCCATACCCCATATGGCAACAATGTAGGGAGCACCCACGCCGCTTTGTTGCTCCAGTTGTTGTAGTAGGGCGCGATAACGTGTTAGCTGTGTGCGGCCTTTTTTGATGCGATCCGCAGAAACCGCATTATCAAGGTAAGCCCAAATCATTTTGTTTTGTTCGGGTTGTTTCCTGTCAGCAGAAACAACGTTTTCGCGATATTGGCTGCGAGAGAGCAATTGTTGAATGTCTGCGTCGGCAATGCCTTCCGCTGCGGCTCGACGTGCAAAAGCTTGTTGCCAGCTGGAAAAATCGCTGATGGTTTCAGTTTCTAGCGGAGGCGGTATTTCTACTTGTTGGTTTTGTTGTTCTTCAGGCCATGGTGCAGGTGGGTGGTTCGTGCAAGCTGTGAGCAAGGAAAGGAGAAGTAACGGCAGTTTTTTTCGGGTCATGGTGGTGTCCGTACAATAAAAGGCAGGTAGGATAGCGGTTTGCGCTATATGCAGCAAGGTTTTCGGCGCTATGATGCGTAGGGCATATGCTCGTGTATGGGATTGTTTTGTATTGCCGACGATTCCTATGGTGAGGTTTGTGATGTTATGCTGTTGTGGCGATAGCGGTATGCCTTTTAGTCGCTGTGTTACACTGCTATGGCTTTTATTTTAGTTTTGTCTGGAGAGGGTATGAAAAATAATCCGTTTTCTTTTTTTCTGGATCAGTTGGAGCAAAAATTGCCAGAATCTCTGCGCCCAGTGCGGGACGAAATTAAATCTGCTGCACGTGCGATGATGGACGATAAGTTAGCGCGTTTGGATTGGGTGCCTCGTAGTGAGTTTGAGGCACAGGTTCGTTTGCTTGAACAGGCGGAAGCAAGAATTGCGGCACTGGAAGCGCAGTTGGATGCAAAGAAATTATTATGATGTTTGCTTATATGCAGATGTTTTTTGGTTATTGGTTTTTGTCATA
>JAUMZX010000131.1 GCA_030527905.1 Cardiobacteriaceae bacterium | reverse complement strand
AACGAACCGTAACTTCCAGTACAAAAAATTCTAGCAGTTTGTTTTGTACCTTTTTCGCTAGTTTACAGTTGGTTATCTTCATTTTCAGAGGGTAACATAACTACTAATCTAATACAGCTCCTTATTTTTTCTTGCTAGGCCTTTGCCAGCCGTTGATGGTTCTTTGGTCGCTACGGGTAAGCGCAAGTTGCTCGGCAGCAACGTCTTTAGTGATTACCGAACCTGCTCCAATAGTAGCGCCATCGCCAATAGTTACAGGAGCAACAAGGGCGGTGTTTGAACCAATAAAAACGCGATCACCTAAAATAGTTTGAAATTTATTGGCACCATCATAATTGCAAGTGATAGTACCTGCGCCAATATTAACAGCAGAACCAAGTGTGGCATCGCCAATATAGCTTAGATGATTCACTTTGCTGCCTTGACCAATATTGGCGGCTTTGATTTCGACAAAATTCCCCACTCGAGCTCCTTCGCCAAGAACCGTTTTGGGGCGTAGCCGTGCAAATGGACCAACTTGTGCATTGAGACCAACTTGACAATGTTCTAGGCGCGAATGACTGTAAATACGAGCACCATTAGCAATGGTACAGTTATCCAATACACAATTACTTTCTATATATACGTTATCACCGATGTTGACCGAACCTTTGCAGACAACGTTTGCTTCGATAACGACGTCTCGTCCGGTACTAACCTGCCCGTGGATATCAATGCGTGTGGGGTCAATCAATGTTACACCGGCATCCAGTAGTTTCTGTGCCTGACGTTGACGATAAATTGCTTCTGCTTGTGCTAGTTGAGTACGCGTGTTTATACCTGTGGTTTCTTTATCGTCGTTGGCGGCAACGGTAATGACACGCCAGCCAGCATCAACATGTAATCGAATGAGATCAGTCAAATAATATTCTCTATTTGCATTGTCGGCACATAATTGCTGCAGATAGCGAATAAGATATTTACTGGATACTACCATGATGCCGGTGTTGATTTCTCGGATTTGCCGCTCATTTTGATTAGCATCTTTTTCTTCAACAATAGCTTGTACATCGCCTTCAGCATTACGCACTATCCGTCCATAGCCAGTAGGATTATCTGGTACCGAGGTCAGTAGAGTAAAGCCATTGTGATGTGCGGTATCAAGTAGGCGTTGTAGTGTCTCGGGGCGTACCAAAGGTGTATCACCAAAAAGAATCAAGACTTGCTCAGCTTGCGCTATAAGGTCTATGGCACTCTGTACAGCATGTCCCGTCCCGTGTTGTTCGACTTGATGAACCCATTGTATTTGAGGATAGGCAGGGGCGATGCAGCTCCGTAATAATTCACCTTCATGACCATAAACAACGGCAATATTATCAAGAGCAAGACTTTGAACAGTATCTAGCAAATGGACAATCATCGCCTTTCCGCCAATAGGCTGAAGTACCTTAGGTTGAGAGGAGAGCATTCTTTTACCCTGTCCGGCGGCAAGAATCAAAGCAAGGGTATGCATGAAATAATCCTTTAATGAAGCGTGAACTAAAAGATTATTGTATGCGCGGTTATCTCAGATGTCATGTAGTTAATCCTTTTATATTGTGATTAAACACTATGTAGATTGAAATAGATATCAGGTATCAATTGAAGTTAGCGTGCTTGTCCGCTTATTTTCACTTGTCACACCTAAAGAAGGTAATAAAAGCACTAAAGAGGTTTATCGTAGGCATAAAGTGCATGTAACCCTTCTGGTAGTAGCTATTATTGGCGGTAAATGGATAACTTATCGATAAATGGCTGAAGATGCTGCAGATACGACTATTCAGTCAAATATTTTTCCTGCCAAGCCTTGTAAAACGGTTGAGCTAAAAATCCAGGGTTATCATCTGGTAGATATGAACAGTCACTTAGGCTACTATGATGGCTATTGGGCTGCATTGAGGCGCTAGTTGCGGAGAATAAAAAAAGTGGGTGAGAAAATTCACTCTGATTATCCTTATAATTATATGTCGAAGGTTTGTAGGCAATATAGTAAGAAAAGTTTCAAAGATTGGAGGATGTATTAGCGCGTCGTATTCGTTTACTCTATTACTGGATAGGTGTAAAAGAGGCTGAATCTGCGGAGGATGTGACGCACTACATTGCAGCAGAATTGGGTAAAAATGAGCGTTGGATAGGAGATTAAACCGCATATTTCCGTGATTTGTACGCTTTGTATTGAACCTAATTTATTTTGAATAGCGATGAACCACGAATTTTGCGCGGTTTTTTTCATTTTTTGCTTGACGGTTATTCAGTGGTTGCGTACTGTTATCTACCCGATTTCCAAGGCAAACGAAGTATGGCGAAGAAGAAACATCATTTAAATGGTGCGGATATTATTATTGAAGCACTGCGGGAAGAACAGGTTGATTATGTTTTTGGCTACCCGGGCGGGGCAGTCTTACATATTTATGATGCATTGTATAAACAGAAAGATATTGTGCATATTCTTTCAAGACATGAGCAGGGTGCAGTGCATGAAGCAGATGGCTACGCGCGCGCTTCAGGAAAAGTGGGCGTTGCTATTGTTACTTCTGGTCCTGGTTTAACCAATGCCGTGACTGGAATTGCTACTGCTCATGCGGATTCTATTCCGTTAGTTGTTTTCTCCGGACAGGTGCCTTCAGCGCTGATAGGTAATGATGCTTTTCAGGAAGTAGATGCGGTTGGGATTACCCGCCCTTGTGTTAAGCACAGTTTTCTTGTGAAAGATATTAACGAATTGGCAATTACGATTAAAAAGGCATTCCATATTGCGCGTAGTGGCCGCGCAGGTCCGGTTCTTGTGGATGTTCCCAAAGATGTTACGGGTACATTCACAGACTTCCATTATCCTGACAGTGTAAGCTTGCGTTCTTATCAACCGACGGTAGAGGGACATGTTGGGCAAGTTAAGCGTGCTTTGAAATCGTTGAAAAAAGCCAAAAAACCCATGTTATATTTTGGTGGTGGTGTTGTTTTAGATAATGCCTCTGCAGAACTTACTGAACTGGCGCATCGTCTGCATATACCTGTCACTGCAACGTTGATGGGATTAGGCGGCTTCCCCGGGAATGATCCGCAATTTCTCGGCATGTTAGGAATGCACGGAACCTATGAAGCGAATATGGCAATGCACCATTGTGATGTGTTGTTTGCCGTTGGTGCGCGTTTTGATGACCGTGTAACTGGAGATCTGGAAAAATTTTGTCCACATGCAGAGATTATCCACGTTGATATTGATCCGTCTTCGATAGCGAAGAATGTTGTCGTTCATATTCCTATCGTAGGTTCTGTGCGTGCGGTACTTAGTGAAATGTTACGCCAGTTAGGTGAAGACGCAATAGATAGCGCGCATACTCGGCATTGGTGGGCGCAGATTGAAAAATGGCGTGCCATCAATTCGTTAAATTATGAAAAAAGTCATGACTGTATTAAACCGCAACAGGTGATAGAAACGCTTTATAAGCTGACTGGAGGAAAGGCGATAGTCGCTTCAGATGTAGGCCAACATCAAATGTGGGTGGCGCAATATTTTCCTTTTCATGAACCGCGCCGTTGGATTAACTCAGGTGGGTTGGGAACGATGGGTTTTGGCTATCCTGCAGCTATTGGCGCTAAGGTTGCGCGACCTGATGAAGATGTTTTTTGTGTAACTGGTGACGGTTCTATCCAAATGATGATTCAGGAAATGACCACTGCCTTGCAATATCATATTCCGGTGAAAATTCTCTGTTTGAATAACGGTTATCTTGGGATGGTGCGGCAATGGCAAGAGTTCTTTTATGATCGCCGCTATTCTATGAGTTATATGGAATCGCTACCTGATTTTGTAAAACTTGCTGAGGCTTACGGACATCATGGTGTTCGAATTGAAAAGCCGCGAGAGTTAGAAAAGAAGCTAAAAGAAGTGATTGCCATGAAAGATAAAACCGTATTTGTCGACATCATCACAGATCCAACAGAGAATGTTTATCCCATGATTCCTGCAGGTGGTGGTCAGTCCGAGATGATTCTTGGTAGCAGCTGCAGCTTAAGCAAAGACGGCGATAGTCAGGAGATGGTATTAGTATGAGTACAAAAAGACACGTCATCTCTCTACTGATGGAAAATAAAGCGGGCGCACTTTCGCGCGTAGTAGGGCTTTTTTCTGCGCGCGGTTTTAATATTGAGAATCTTAATGTTGCGCCAACACAAGATGAAACCATATCGCGCCTAACCCTGGTTACTTATTGCGATGACAAATTAATTGAACAAATTAACAAACAGCTCAATAAATTGATTGAGGTGATTAAACTGGTCAATCTCTCGGATAGTGAGTTTGTTGATCGTGAAATGTTACTGATTAAAATCAATGTTGACGCTAAAAATCGCGGACAATATTTACAGCTGGCAGAGGCTTTTCGCGCGCGTATTGTAGCGATTAGCCCAGGCACAGTTATTTTTGAAGTTACAGGCTCACAACGTAAACTAGACGCCTTTATTGGCGTACTGGAACCTGAAATCATCGCCGAAATGGCACGAACCGGTATGACGGGTCTTGCTGCTACAGGTACAGGCAAATGTCTCATTCTTTAATTTTTTAATATAGTAAGGAGAAATCATGAAAGTTTTCTATGACAAAGACGCGGATATGAGCGTATTACAAGGAAAAACTGTTGCTATCATTGGCTATGGTTCACAGGGACATGCGCATGCTAACAACCTGCATGAAAGTGGTGTGAACGTAGTTGTTGGTTTGCGCGAAGATGGAGTAAGTTGGAACAAAGCAGTTAAAGCCGGATTAGCGGTTAAACCAGTCAAAGAAGCAGTCAAAGGTGCGGATGTTGTCATGATTCTGCTTCCCGATGAAAACATCGCTGCGGTTTATCGTAATATTGAAGCTGATATCAAACAAGGCGCGGCGCTGGCATTTGCACACGGCTTTAACGTGCATTACGGACAAGTGAGTCCTCGCAAAGATTTGGACGTCATCATGGTGGCACCAAAAGCACCTGGGCATACCGTACGTTCGACTTATCAAGGTGGCGGTGGCGTACCGCATCTGATTGCAGTCGCCCAAAATGAAAGCGGTAAAGCACGTGATATCGCGTTGGCTTATGCGGTAGCCAATGGTGGTGGTAAAGCGGGTATTATCGAAACCAGCTTTAAAGAAGAAACGGAAACGGATCTATTTGGTGAGCAGGCCGTACTTTGCGGTGGCGTTGTCGAACTTATTAAAGCAGGATTTGAAACTTTAGTAAATGCAGGTTATGCGCCTGAAATGGCTTATTTTGAATGTCTGCATGAGATGAAACTCATTGTTGATCTTATCTATGAAGGTGGGATAGCGAATATGAATTACTCCATCTCAAATAATGCTGAATACGGTGAATACGTCACCGGTCCGCAAGTAATTAATGAAGAAAGCCGTTATGCGATGGAAGAATGTTTGGCCAATATCCAAAACGGCGATTATGCCAAGAGCTTCATTCTTGAATATCAGGCGGGCGCTCCAGCAATGACCGCGCGGCGTCGGCAAAGCGCTGAACACCAAATCGAAATTGTCGGCGCTAAACTGCGTGATATGATGCCTTGGATAAAGGCCAACCGATTGGTTGATCAGGAAAAAAATTGACCGTGTGCATCACATATAAGTGCTGCCCTCCACAGAAGGCAGCGTTTATATGTGCTCGCTTTCCAAAAAAATAAGGAGCTGTGTTAGATTAGCAGTTATGTTATCCTCTGAAAATAAAGATAACCAACTGTAAAATAGCGAAAAAGGTACAAAACAAACTGCTAGAATTTTTTGTACTGGAAGTTACGGCTCGTT
>JAUMZX010000130.1 GCA_030527905.1 Cardiobacteriaceae bacterium | reverse complement strand
ATCAAAAAAATTTATTTTAATATTAAAAACAACATCTTATCAATTATTATTCAATCATCATTTCAGGCTTTTCATAATACGCATTCCTAAAATTTAGAACATAAATAACCTGACGCTTACCAATATCTTAAATATAAAAAAGCAACCCATTCCTGGATTTCCAACTCTCTGAATCCAAGAAAACAGCATATTAATCTTATTAAAATATTAATTTATATAATATAAATTAATATTAAGCAATTACTTAAACATGCTAACAATCTATAACTTCCAAAACTAAATATTCTTTTTGCATTTTCAAATGAAATAATTAAATCATTTGTCATTTTTGGATATTAAAAGTTAAAAAAATTAATCATAGAAACTTCAAAGATTTTTAAAAGTCAATTTACTATGATTCTGGTGAAATTCCAATTCTTGGAGAATTGAATCATGACTTTGTTTTACATTAATAATCTTGTCAAAGAAAGGATTTAAGCCATGAAGAAGGTTCTAGTGTCATTTTTAAGCTTAGCAGTAACTACTTCAGCTATCGCCGGAGGCATGGGCGCACTTAGCGCTTTAGAAGCTGTTGGGAATCTGTCCAAAAATGGTAACGCCAGTGTTACCGCTGGTATTATTAATAGCTCAAAAATTAAAGCCAACGCAACGGCAAAAGGTAAAGATTCCGAAGCTATGGCCGGTGGTGTTGTTTCGGCTACTCCTAGTGGAGATGGGGCAAAAATGAAAATTACTGCTGGTTATATTGGTGATAGCACAATTAACGCAACAGCTAATGCTCAAGATGGAGGTAAAGCGTATGCGGGCGGAGTAGTTTCTAAGTAAATTCATTTAAATAAAAACTAACTAGGCAGGCATATCAAATATAGATATGCCAGCTTGAATAATTTTAATATTCAAAATATATAACACCAAGGAATAATAAAATGAATGCTCAGAAAATAACCTTAATTTCTATCCTAGGTTTGTTATCTGCTATAACCTCACATGCTATTTCGGCTCCTCCTGATTCTATTACAAACAAAGGATCTGCCACACAAAAAAGTGCCTCAATAACTAATATGAATCAAAAAACGGCCAATGAAAAGATAAGAATTAATGGTTTACAAGGAGGTAGGGTTATTAATAGTGGTAATAAGCTTATTATTCAAGGTGGCACAATCGTAGCAGAACAAAACCAAACTAACCCGATGATTCAAATTGAGAATCCTCAAAACAAAGAAATCATCATTGAAAATACTCAAGTTATAGCAAATAAAGTTCGACAAAGCAATAAAAATGGAAGTGCTGGTATCATAGTTGTAGAAAATGGTAAAAAACAAGGTAATACGAAATCACATATACAAATGCAAAATGTCCATGTAAAAGCAGTTAACAGCACTGTTACAGCAAAAGCCACTGGTGGTGAAAAAGTTTGTGCTGGTATTGTATGTACAGGCTTTGATGATGATGACAAAGTCACTGGCAATATAATAGTAGATGTCCGTGGTAATAATACATTTGAAGCAGAGTCTAAAAAATGATAAGGAAATTTCCAGTACTAAAAATCCTTGGAAGTGCAATTATTATGACTTCATTTGGGGGCTGTAGCACTACAGATTTAAAATTGACACGTGCTCACTACGCCTCCCAAAAATCTCAAGATAAGGCCCAGCAAATTGCAAATGAACGTTCACAACAGATAATTGAAAGTGAAACTTTTTATGGCAATAAACTAGTATGCTTAAGTAATGCCTATAATGATTTTTTCAAAGCTGCGCAACAAGCTGCTATTTCTAATCCTGAAGTATTAGGAGGACACGAACGCTTCCGTATGGCGGTCGCCCCAATACGAGATAAAACAGGCAAAATTTTTGATCTGAACTCCACGGTCTTATCTGATATGGTAATAGATTCAATGGCTAGGTTCAAACATTTTGATATACTAGAAACCCCACTTGCGCCAGACAGCCTTATTGAATCACGTAATAACTTTCTTGATCCTCGCTACAAAATGCCACCAGGGATTGTGCAAAATTTTGCCTCTACCATGACCAGTTTACAGCATTTACCTATAGGTACTGTTTTCCCTTCAAATTATTATATTAGCGGTGCTATCATACAATATGATGAAAATCAATCGCTTCCTACTAAGCGAAATATTGGTGTAGATATTAGCCAATACCAGGGTAAGCGGGAAGTTGATACAATTACAGTAGGAATAACGTTAAGATTAGTTGACTCATGGACAGGTTCTGTTGCACGCGTATCAGATACGGCAGATTTAGCTAGTATAAGTCTTACCAATACGTTCTATACCATAAAAACTAGTCATAATTTCTTCCGTCTAATTGGTACAAAAGATTATGGTATTGATTATTCTGTGGAAGTTGGAGATCCAAAAACTGCTGCTGTAAAAGAAATTATAGACAAAGCAGTGTATAAACTTCTAGAGAAATTCTTAAAGCCATACCAAGTGTATAAATATAATTGTGAGGAGCCTGAATATGTTAGGATCACACAACCTAAATAAAAAAGTACTTGCTGGACTATTGCTATTTATAATAACTATAGCTTCTGCGCATGCTAGAATTTTTATCATTAACGCACAAGACTCAATAAATCCGATTGATTTCAATCCACCACAAAACAACCTTCCCAATGGAAACATTGATGCAAGTCGAGCAATGTTATTACAATATTACCACTATCATGAACTACAAATAGCCACTACAAATAGACAAAAAAATATACAATTATTAACACAACAAATAAAAGAGCTAAGTAAACAAGGAGCAAATGCATACTCAATTGAGGAACTTAAAAACTACGTTATACAAATGAATGAAGAAACTCAAAAATCATTAGAGATATTATCTAAATTTGCACTAAAAGAATTTAAGCAACTTTATGATATTGAGGAACAAAACTCTAAACAAATAAAAGTTTTGGATCATCAAATTTCAGATATAAAAATTATTGATAAAAATGAAAATATTCCATCAATATTGAAGAGAGGGAATTAATATTTCAATCCCAGAATATCAAATTTACAACTAAATCCAGAGCTAAGTAAATCCAAATAGTATAAAAAATAATTATTAAAAATATAATAGTAATATTTTATATATATCTACAAATAATTAATCAATACTATTTTATTCTTTCAAACTAATCTTGATCCTTTTGCCATGATCGCATATTCTGCCGAATAAATTTTAATTGCTTTCTATATCGGCGACAATGCGGACAAATAGCCAAATGCATCAACAACAGTATCCTTTCGGTTACATCCAATCGGCGATCTTGGCTTTCAGATAACAGTACGCAGGCTTTTTTACAATTCACAATTTTTCCTCCGTATCTATCGTCATTATTTGGCCAAATCAAACCAGCGGTGTTGCAAGCAGTCACGCAAACCATTACGGGCACGATGTAGAATAACGTAACAATTCTCCTTACTAATTGAAAATTGCGCGCAAACTTCATCAACCTCCCAGCCCATAATTTCACGTAAATAAAAAATACGAGCCGTATCTTGCGGTAATCCCTGCATGCAATTTTCTAAAGCATGGAAAAAATCCTGTCTGTTCACTGCATCTTCCGGCGCTTGCTGCCAACTTTGCGGGCTAGACACTGCTTGCCAGTGTCCGCTCTCATCGAAGCAATGATCATATGCCCAATCAATAGCATCGTTTTCTTCCTGCATACCTTCCAGGCTGACAGTATGTTTTATATTTGTATTGCGGAAATAATCGGTAATTTTATTTTTGAGTATACTCAATACCCAAGTCTTCAACCCCGCATCGCCTCGGAATTGGTCTTGTTTATCAATAGCTGTAGCCAACGTATCTTGTACGATATCCTCGGCCAGATCATCATCACGCAGCTGAATTTTGGCAAAACGCAAGATGTCTGTATACAGCGCGGTGAGCCTTTCCGCAAATTGCTCCATCAAGCCTTCTCAGAAACAGCCAGTAAGACACCTGCGTCAACCCATTTGCCGATTGCTTCTCTAATCAAATTATCAATATCCTGCCCCTGCAACAAAGCTTTCAAACCATCTAAAAGGGATGAGAAAGTATCATTTTGAGATTGGAAATGTTCTAATAAAAATAAATCCGTACCATCTACAATCCGGTAATATACTTCGCTCTCCCGCGTTCGCCACGTCAAAACGTGACACGGGGTATCATCAATTTCTTCCAAATTACTACTTACAAAATCACACGGATAAGCTTTCAACCTTGCAGTAGGCGACCAACCTAACACCGTTTCATCATTCCAGAGGCCATCTGATTCAGGTTGAATGGCAGTTTCTGCATGCAGTAATGAAACTTCAAAATCCATCATCGATAAAATATTCTCAGATGGTCTTTCTGCCTCAGGCAAAGATCTCAAATAGGCAAGAAATTGTGCCGGAATATCGGTAAAAAATGGAGATTCAGGCCGCGCCTCGATTAAGAACCTATTTTGCCAATCTTGCCACTGCGTTCCATCAATAAAGGCGCTGCTTTCACTGAAACACAAATCCAGAAAGCTCTGCAAATTGTTGCGAACCAATTTTGTGTAAACCGCCAGCCGCTCCGGGGCAATGCCCATAGGAGCAGGTAAAGACGGATCACGCACATGGTCGGCAAACATAGCCTGCGCTTGTGCAGACGAAGGTTTATGCGGCTGCATGACGCTCTTTCTCCACTTGTTGTTGAATAACGGCAATACGACCAACTTCTGCTTCCAACTCTTCAAACGGCGGAAAATTGCTATCACGCTCCAACAATGTAGGTACACTATGCGGCAGGCGTCGGCATGTATAGGCAAATAAATCCCACACATCCTCGCATATTGGCTGCCCGTGGGTGTCGATTAACAAATCTTCTGCCTCCTCATCATGCCCAGCCATATGCATATAAGTTACCTTTGATAAATCTACACTTTTAATATAATCTTTTGAGGCAACAATGCCATGGTTTATTGCATTCACATAAATATTATTAATATCCAAATGAATATCACAATCTGCTTCATTCACAACCGCATTAAGAAACTCAGCTTCATTCATTTCGGCAATCGGATTGTGAGCGTAATATGATGTATTTTCAACGGCGATGCGTTGCTCAAGTATATCTTGTACCATTCGAATTCTGGCTGCGGTATGGCGCACAGATTCCGAAGTAAACGGCAATGGCAACAAATCGTAAACGTGACCATGATCGCTACAATAACTTAAATGTTCTGAGAAAAAATCGATATTGTATTGTTTCAAAAATGTTTTGATTTGCTTTAAAAAGTCAACCTGTAAAGGATCTTGTCCGCCTAAAGATAAAGAAAGGCCATGACAAGCAATAGGGAAACGCTCTGCAACAGAATCAAATTTCTTTCTCGCCGCGCCACCCATGCGCAACCAGTTTTCCGGAGCAATTTCAATAAATTGAATCGGGCTCTTTTGGCGATCCAAACGCAAAAAATCATCTGCCATGCTGCGTTTATAGCCCAAACCTGCTCCACTTAGCATACTCATCATTTCACTCCTTAATTTACAAGGTCAAATTACTTTACAGGCTGCAATCCAATAGATTATTAATCATATTAAATACTAATGCCTGAATTTTCCAAATAGGCCGCTTGGAAACAAGCGGCCTTATAACAACAACTATTTATTTCTTGTTACCACACGCACCTTCACCACATTTGCCTTCAGCAGCTTTGCTTTCTACTTTTTTAGAAGCGCCGCATTTGCCTTCTTTGGCTTTTTGCGCAGTAACTGAAGCACCACATTTTCCTTCAATACCTGACATGTTGCTTTTATAACCTAAACCCGATCCATTTAGCATGCTCATCATTTCACTCCTTAAT
>JAUMZX010000129.1 GCA_030527905.1 Cardiobacteriaceae bacterium | reverse complement strand
ATTTGTGTTGAAAAATGAATGCGTGGATGAGTTGGAGGGTTTTGCACAGGTCTCAATGTGTAAACAACGCGATTAATTCTTACACAGATAATATTCATTACTAAACAAAAGCTCTATTTTTATTATAGTGAATACAAACCAACATCTACTACTTCTCGTATTCATATATGTAAAGCTGATAAAGCAACAGAAAATTAGGTGAAGTAGTTGATTTGCTTGAAGTGGCCGTTCACTTGCTAGATGGGTCATTCCTTTGAAATTCTGACTTACCCCTGTCAATAGGCACTAAATCGGAATAGCCCCTAAAATAAAAAGATACCGTCTCTGTAGGTTGCTGTTTCAGTTATAAATAAAATTAAAAATCCACCTATTACGGTGGATTTTTAATTTTAATGGGCATACTTTTATAAGTCGCGATATGCGTGTTCAATTTCTGCGATAACTTCTTTATTCTCAAAGTTACTGTATTTCTTTAAAGTTTCTTCAAGTCCATGTGCTTGCAAATAATACTGTAACTCTATAGATTGAGGATCATCAGGATTATGATAGTGCAATGTCGCAGCAATAGCGCGTACGGTTGCCTCATGTGGTAAATCATATTCCAACATGCCATTCAAAGGTTTTATAAATCGCTCTTGTTCTCCTAGCTTTCGTATGGGTTGGCGACCAACACGATCAACATCATCGTGTAGATAAGGATTGGCAAAACGTTTCAAGATTTTCTCAATATAGGCACGATGAGTCTCGGGATCGAAATTGTAACGCCTAATAAGCACTGCACCGCTTTCTTTCATCACCGCTTCTGCGGCAGAACATATTGTTTCATCTTGCATAGCTTCGCCTACGGTCAGTTTTCCTGCTAATTTTCCGAAATATGCGAGCGCTGCGTGCCCTGTGTTGAGCGTAAAAAGTTTACGCTCAATGAAGGCCATGAGTTTATCGGTAGCCAACATGCCTGAGATAGCCGGCAATGCACCTTTAAACTGGGAGCTATCAACTATCCATTCGCTAAAAACTTCAACAGTTACTGCAAGCGGATCATCATTCCCACCGGTAACAGGCGGAACAATACGATCTACCGCGCAATCGACAAATCCTGTTTTTTCTTCTATCAATGCTGCATCATTACCAGCCGCTGCCAGTACTTTCTCTTTTAAAAAACTACTTCCACGCACCATATTTTCGCAGGCTATGATATTAAGCGTCCCGCCACCTGCGTGGTAACGTGCAATAAGCGAGCGTGCCAATAAAGGTGCAATAATTTCCAATACGGTAGGTCCAACCGCAGTTGTTACTATATCAGCATCAGCAATTTCACGAATAACCGCCGCATCGTCACCAGAGTTAATGCCTCGTACATGTTGCACGGTTTCATAGCTATCAACGCCTTCGCCAACAACGTGTACAGTATAGCGATGATCTTGATTCAGACGATCAATCACTGTTTGGTTAATATCGGCGAAGACAACCTCATAACCTGCATCAGCCAGTATTTTTCCAATGAACCCACGACCAATGTTTCCTCCACCGAAGTGTACTGCTTTCATATTGTGCTCCAAAAATCAATAGCGAGAAAGAATATCCAATACAGCTTGTGGGTCATTGGTATTTTTCAACATTTCTATATCAGCTTCACTATCCAGCGCATTTGTCAACGCTGCAATAACACCAATATGTTCGTTGTTCTGTGCGGCAATACCGATAACCAAATACGCTTTTTCATTTGCATCGTTAGAGAAGTTGACGCCTTCTGGATATTGACAAAAAACTATCCCAGTTTTTAATACAGCGTCTTTAGCAACTAAGGTGCCGTGTGGTATCGCAATACCTTCACCAAGATAAGTGGAACTATCATTCTCACGGGTAATCATAGCTTCCACGTAATCTGGCGTTACAAAGCCGCCTTCAACTAACTTACGTCCGGCAAAGCGTATTGCTTCCTCCTTGCTGAGCGCCCTTCGCCCCAGAAAAATTTGTTCAAGACCGACTGTAAAACGTGGTGTAGCAGTCTTCTCTTGCGCTTTATTTTCTTCAGGGTGATGCCCAACAGTAAGTTTCGCGACAACCTGATCATAAAAAACGCGATCAAGGAAATTTTGTAACGATAGATGTTCAGCTTCAGGTCGTAATTTTTTGGCTCGTGGTGTTAAATCTTGGTGCGTAATAACCAGACGAGCATCTTCAGGCAAGTCATTAATAGCACAATTCTTTACTGCGATATTTAATCCCGCTTCTTGTACTTTTTTACGTAAAATACTTGCCCCTGTTGCACTGGAACCCATACCAGCATCACAAGCAACATAAACCACAGTAACATCATCATATTGATGTTTATCTGTTCCAGCGGCCATTTTTAAAGACTGCATTTTATTGCGTGCAGCAGAAAGCTCTTCATCACCACTTACTGGCATTCTCCGTACAAAAAATGATGCGATAGCAAACGATACGATACAGCTTGCGATAACAGCAGCCAACACACCAGCATACGCATTTTTAGGCGTCATTGCCAAAACAGCAATAATTGATCCAGGCGAAGCAGGAGAAACCAAGCCTGCTTGCATAAAAGTTAGTGTAAACACCCCTGTCATACCACCGGCGATAACAGCGAGCAATAGTCGCGGATTCATGAGAACATACGGGAAATAGATTTCATGAATACCGCCAAAGAAATGGATAATAGCCGCACCACCAGCTGTCTGGCGTGCAGATCCTTTACCGCAGAACATATAAGCAAGTAATACGCCCAGCCCTGGTCCCGGATTGGCCTCTATCAGGAAGAAAATAGATTGACCAAACTGCTGTGATTGTTCAATACCAAGCGGTGAGAAAATACCGTGGTTAATAGCATTATTGAGGAAGAGAATCTTTGCAGGTTCAACAAAAATAGACGTTAGCGGCAAAGCATTGCTTTTAACCAACAAATCTACTCCCGCTGCCAACAGGTTAGAAAGCGCTTTTACTGACGGACCAATCGCGAAAAAGGCCAGTAATGCAAGCAACATTCCAATAATACCCGCGGAAAAATTGTTAACCAACATTTCAAAACCACTTTTAATTTTGCCTTCCATCGCGCGGTCAAACGTTTTAATTGCCCAACCACCTAGTGGTCCAACAATCATGGCACCAAGGAACATAGGAATATCGGTACCCACGATAACGCCCATCGTGGTAATCGCTCCAACGACTGCACCACGTTCACCGCCGGCAAGTTTACCGCCAGTGTAACCAATCAATAATGGCAACAGGTATGTAATCATGGGGCCAACGATACCTTTGCCTTTGTACTCACCAAACCCCCCCAGCTCTGCTATAGGAAACCAGCCTGTTTCAATAAAGAGCGCCGTAATCAACCCCCACGCGATAAAAGCGCCGATATTCGGCATAACCATATTAGAAAGAAAGCGCCCAAACTGTTGCACTTTCAATTTGGTGGATTCGGAAATCATTCTACCCCCCCGCAATTACATTGAAATTAAAGAATTGATACTCATGCTCATCATAGGCCATTTTGCATAGATACAAAAGTTATTAAACAGGAAAAAACAAAATAAAACACGTCTGTTATAATTAATCACTCATATCTCCTATTAACATAACAATAAAAATATTTATTGTTATACATACCGTGTATGTATAGCGACCCAACCTCCAAAAAACAAAGGTAAAATTCTATGTGTGGAATTGTCGCAGGCGTTGCCGAACGCAATATTGTCCCAATACTGTTAGAAGGTCTAAAACGACTGGAATATCGCGGTTACGATTCCGCAGGTCTTGCCGTTTGCCATGACACGAGGATTGAACGCTGCCGATCTGTTGGCAAAGTTGCCAGCCTAATTACAAAAGTAAAAAACGAAGCGCTCAGCGGTCATAGCGGTATTGCACACACCCGTTGGGCTACCCACGGCATTCCAAATGAAACCAATGCGCACCCTCACATGAGTGGAGGCCGTATTGCCGTAGTACACAATGGCATTATCGAAAACTATCAAGAAATCCGCGATACGTTACAAACTAAAGGTTACACGTTCAGCTCAGATACAGATACCGAGACCATTGCCCATCTTATTGACAGCTACTATCGTGATAACCAAGACCTCCTAAGCGCCGTACAAAAAAGCACCTCTCACCTCCGCGGCGCCTATGCTATCGCCGTTATTGCCGCGAACCGACCTGATGAAATTATCGTTGCACGTCACGGTTCACCGATGATTATTGGCTTAGGCATTGGTGAAGTGTTTGCGGCATCTGATATTTTTGCACTATTACCCGTCACACGTAGATTCATTAACATGCAAGAAAACGATCTTGCACGTATTACAAAAGACAGTTATCAAATCTATGACATAACTGGTAATCCTGTAACACGAGAGATTAATGAAAGTGAGCAAACCGCGGATATGAGTGGCAAAGGCGGTTATAAACACTACATGCAAAAAGAAATATTCGAGCAACCGACCTCCATTGCCGATACCCTTGAAGGGCGCCTTGCGCATGGAGCGCTACATTTTTCATCCTTTCACCCTGAACTGCTTGATGCCCTGAAACACACCCACCAGATACATATCATTGCTTGTGGAACGAGCTATCATGCTGGGTTGGTCATGAGATACCATTTTGAGAAAAATAGCATCCCAACCACAGTTGAATACGCCAGTGAATACCTTTACCGTGAAATAGCCGTCCCCGAAAAAACACTCTTTATTAGCCTATCCCAATCAGGTGAAACGGCCGATACGCTTGCCGCACTTGAAAAGGCCAAACAAAACGGACGTTATCTTGATACTTTGGCCATTTGCAACGTTCCAGAAAGCGCACTTACTCGCGCAGCGAACCACACCATTCTCACGCGCGCTGGACGAGAGATTGGCGTAGCCTCAACCAAAGCCTTTGTTACTCAGTTGGTTGTGCTCCATCTGGTAAACGCCACCATTTCACAACTACAAGAACGTCCATACAACAAAAGCGCCCTTGAAGCCTTTGACCGTCTACCGCGCGAGCTGCAAAACATCCTTGCGCTAGAACATGAAATTGCACAAGCGGCAAAAATGCTCGAACACCGACACGGTTGCCTATACATTGGCAGAGGAGAAAACTACCCCATCGCTGCGGAAGGCGCGCTCAAGCTGAAAGAACTCACTTATATTCATGCTGAAGCACATGCGGCCGGCGAACTCAAACATGGACCACTCGCTCTCGTAGATGAAAACATGCCTGTCATAGCCCTAATCAAATATGACGTGCTCACTGAAAAAGTCATCAGCAACCTGGAAGTCGTGCAAGCACGCGGCGGACAACTTATTATCTTTGCTGATACACGCGTTGATATGCATACCTTCCCTAACGCACATATCATCCGTTTAGGAGAATTAGAAGATCTAACAGCCGCGATCACTAGCGTTGTTCCGCTACAACTCTTTGCTTACCATGTAGCGCTTCTTAAAGGAACAGACGTTGACCAACCGCGTAACCTAGCTAAATCGGTAACCGTAGAATAAAAAAATAAAAGAATGACAGCCCTCAGATTCCCCGCATATAGTGCAGATAAAACCTAACCTTACATCGCGCTCTTTCCTAGAGCGCGATCGATGTAAAAAAAGCGGTTTAAATTACTATTTGCGGCTACAAAAGCGTCTCAAAAATATGCTGGAGTGTCGAATAGAAGACTGCAAAAAAACAAAGAAAAATAAGAAAAAATAATCTAAAAAAAATATCACAAACAATATGTTAAAAACGACCATTATCCCCTTAAATGAACAATAAATATTCAGAATCTGTTGAAGGCATTACACAATAATAAACTACATCGCCTACCAAGCAGCGCTAGAATAAATTACGTGATCCATAGAGGTCGCAATTATTCTTCCTAAAATTTAAAAGGTATTAAACATGAAAAAAACGATTACTGCTATGATGCTTGCACTTTGT
>JAUMZX010000128.1 GCA_030527905.1 Cardiobacteriaceae bacterium | reverse complement strand
CGAGCCGTAACTTCCAGTACAAAAAATTCTAGCAGTTTGTTTTGTACCTTTTTTGCTATTTTACAGTTGGTTATCTTTATTTTCAGAGGATAACATAACTGCTAATCTAATACAGCCCCTTGAAGAAACCGCCAAGAAAGAAAAACACTGGGTTCGTAGCAAGCGGAAAATTACTTTCGTCCTTTTGGTGAGAAGCATCAGGCATGGAGATGTCGCTAAAATTAAATGGGTCTTGTTCTAATCCAGCGTTGATATGGCAGATGAGAGTCAGCGTTTCATGGTAATTAACCACTATCTCCTAGGAAAAGAACAGATTTAAGCAGCACTACCTGTCCCTTATTTTGCTGCGCTATTCACTTTATATGAGTACGAAAAAGAGTGGATATTCACACATCAACCGAAACAGCGCCATAAAATAATGGCCGCCAAGCGAAAAACAGCGGGTTTTCGTGCAGATTGGGTCTTGATCAACCGAGTAGGTACGAGCTACTTTTTGTGTTTTTGAAAAATTGGCAAATGAAATCAACACGTTAACCTACGTCAAGTACGATAAATGCTGGATTTGTGGCAAGCGGGCATAGCCTGTTTTTTTATTTGAAGTGGCGAGGACATGCCACTTCATCAACCCTGATTCCTTGCATTCTCGTTCTTAAGCGGAGCTATTGAAGTCCTTCATAGGAGGAGGGCTTTTTGTGCCGAGTGGTGTGTTCACTAAGATTGAACCAAGCGGGCAAGCAGGTAGTTTTAGTCTATTGCTTACACTGTAAGAGCGAACGGAAGTCTTTTTTTGCGCGTGATCCATGGGCGTTTGAGAATGCATTTTTAGTGCATCTTTTCTTGCGCAAATTCGTGTTTGAAGCCTTTGAGCAGGGCGAGAAATCGTTCGAGGGTCAAAGGTTCGGCCATGAGACGCTCGTAGTAATCTTCTCCTGTTAGTACTTCACGGATAGCGGCGTCGATGAATTCGAGAGATCGGTAGTGGTCGTAGTATTGTTGGAGTTCGTGAAAGTAGGCTTCATCGGACGTTTCTGTTGGCGGAGCTAGGTTGAGCAATAGCGAACCCTTGACGTGTTGGACTTTGTGGAAAACGGCATAGAGACGATCCAACAGTTCGTCGTCTTGACCATTGTATTGGTCAACAAAGTTTTGTTTTTCTAGTAGCGATATGGTCATGCTGTCTCCTTGAATATTGGCAGTTCGATGTTGCGAATGTCGGCGATGGCTTTTGTAGCATATGGGGCGCTTAAACAGTAAGCGACGATATTTTTGCATAATGTTGTTCGCGTTTTGTAGTTTACCTTGCGCATAAAATGTCGGCAAAGTGTCTTCGTAACGGGAAATGTAGTTTTCGCGCATTGCCGACTGCATTTGGGTATCGACAACAGCAATGGAGTGAAGCTGATGATACGTGTGCCGTAAGCTTTGCGCGTGGTGTCGGCGGTGTGGTAATGGTCGAAAGCGTCTTTGTTGTTTGTGGTCAAACTGGATGGTATTTTCGATATCGCCTAGGGTGAGATAGACGTCGTGTAGATTTTGGTTGTTCTAAATCATTCGGTTAAAACGTATGTAGAGTCAGATAGGCATCGTGTAGAGACGTAGTTTCCGTTTCGCGACAAATGCACAGTAATGTGTTGTAAGGCGTTTAGAAAGATGGTGGTTTGCAGGGCAGGGTATCGTCCGTCATAAATCATTTGCATGGCTTTTACGGTCAATTTCGCTTCGCGTATTGCGCTTTCGCCTAGTTTGATCTGTTTTTTCCGTGCCGTCTTCATGGATGTGTTGATTGATACTGCTTTTTATATCGCTGATGGCGTGAAGTGCGTTGTAATCTAGGTAACCGCAGTAGATGTAGGGTTTTAGTGTTGCAAGAAGGGCGGCGTCATCGGTTTTATCGTCGCAATTGTTCTGCTTTATAGGTACTGGCCTGTATTAGGCGGAGTATGTCTGATCGTAAGGCAATTGTTGAAGGTTCTTGCAGGTTGTCTTGTTAGTGTTGTGGGCAGGTAGCGCGGGTTTTTATATGATGTTCCTGTGGCAGATGTGTTAAGCGCTCCTTGAGGAGCGCTTATCTTACTTGAGTGTTGGAAATCTTGCATCAGTGTGCGGCGCGAAGGATGCGACGGGCAAAGATGATGATACTGATGATGAAAGCCGCGAGTCCTAGCCATTGGGCAATGCCGCTCCAGTTGCTGAGCGTAATGGCAAGCGGAGCATCGGAACCGCCGTTGCTGACGGAAACCACGATGATAAAGGCAAGCAGAACGCCAATTAAACTTTCTCCAACGATAAGCCCAGCGGCAAAGAGCGTGCCAATGCGATCTGCATTTTTTATACGTTTTGCGCTATCTGCACCATGATGTTTATAGATGCGGCTTTTTAGGAAGGCTGCCAAAAAGGCGCCTATGATGATTGGCATGTTAACGGATGGCGGCAGATAGATGCCCATGCCAACTGCAAGTACGGGTAAGCCTTTTTTACCGTGACTCTGTTTTTTCAGGAGTAAATCAATGGCAATGAGGCAGATGCCAATGAGAACGCCAGTAAAAATGTAGTCCCATTGTAGATTATGAGCAAAGATGCCTTGGGCAATTTTGGTCATTAGGGTTGCTTGTGGTGCTGACATTGCCAAATCGGCATTCATGTCGGGGCGCGGCATCGCATCGGTGAAGCCGTAGGCTTGGTAGAGAAGTTGTAGTACTGGGGCAACAACGAGTGCGCCAATAACACAACCCAACATCAAGGCAACTTGTTGTCGCCATGGCGTGGCCTGTATCAGATAACCCGTCTTCAGATCTTGTAGGTTATCGTTAGAAATGGATGCCACTGTGATAATGGCGGAACCACAAAATAAGGTTAGGGCTAGAAGAAATTTACGATTGCCATCATCCGCAAAAAGTCCGCTGGATTCTCCGATAAGGAGTAATACCAAGGAGATGATAATAATCGAGATAATTCCAATGCCTGAGATCGGGCTGGAGGATGAACCGACCAGTCCAGCCATGTACCCACAGGCAGCAGCAACGAGAAAACCGATGATTGCTGTGAGTAAGGTGCAAATGATGACCAGAAGCCAAGCGATGCTTGTTGGAATATGTGCAGCATCAATGAAATGGTAGAAACTGAAAGCGAGTAGTACAAGCATTGCCAGCGTACAGAGCATCATGGTTTTTGGTGATAGGTTTTGTTCGGTACGAGCGAGATCTACGGTATCTGTTTTGCCGCCGATGCTACGAAAGGAAAGTTTCATGCCTTCTATGGTGGGTTTGAGCAAGGTAATCAATGTCCAGATGGCAGCAATACCGATGGTACCAGCGCCGATAAAGCGGACCTTTTCTTTCCACAAACTCATGGCATAAGCCGCCATTTCCATGCCGTCAG
The DNA here is from genome assembly GCA_030527905.1 of Cardiobacteriaceae bacterium. Lineage (GTDB taxonomy): Bacteria > Pseudomonadota > Gammaproteobacteria > Cardiobacteriales > Cardiobacteriaceae > Cardiobacterium. The sequence continues at coordinate 2,615 of JAUMZX010000128.1, read as the reverse complement.
GTTGTGGTGCAGAAGCTGAGAACCACGGGACTAAACCACACCATGCGAATATGATGCCGATAAGGATGGCAATTCCGCCAACCAGCCCGACCAGATAACCAGCACCTAATAGCGCTAATGAAAATCCCATGGGAATTTGGAAAATAGCCTGTCCTGCTTTAAACCAGTAACTCGCACTATCGCTGATTATCCGTAAACCACCACTGAGGAAACTCATCAGACCTGCTAATAAGGCGCCTGCCGTAATTTCACGAATACCACTGTTATTTCCATTTTCGGCATCACCACTGCCAACCTTCAAAATTTCAGCAGCAGCAACGCCTTCGGGGTAGGGCAGGTCGCTTTTTACAACCATGGCGTAGCGTAAGGGGATCGTAAAGATAACACCTAAAATACCGCCGGCCATGCAAAGTAGCGCAGTTTGCCAAAAGGGAAAGCCCGTCCAATAACCAGCCATGAGCAGACCGGGTAGTACGAAAATAATCGTGGAGAGCGTACCCGCTGCAGAAGCCTGCGTCTGCACCATGTTATTTTCCAGAATATTGCTATGTTTGGCGAAGCGCAGTATCGCCATTGAAATAACAGCTGCTGGAATGGATGAAGCAAAAGTTAGTCCTACTTTAAGGCCAAGATAAACGTTAGATGCTGTAAAAATAACAGTAATAAAGGCGCCCAAGACCATACCACGCAAGGTCAGTTCGCGGTAATGTGTGTAGGGGTCATGTTGAGGATTTGATGACATGTGGTGTGAATTTCCCTAAATAAAATGATGAAATCTATATTGTGTTTGTGTTGCTAGGAAGTCAATATTTTTATTTTGGAATAATTACATATAGGGAACTTTCTTATAGTAAAAACTGTGAAAAAATATAGCTTCCATCATCTTCCCGAAACTAGGATATAGAATATTATGAAGTTAAAACCGCTGTTTTATTGGACGTTCTTATTTTTCCTCTGTAGTTGTACGACTGTTGCGGATTTTGCGGGGTATGACACGCAAAGTATCAACCAAAAAGCGGCACAAAGTTACCAAGCATTTCTCAGTGATGCTTATCAGCAGGGAGCACTAGACAATAGTTCGGCAACAGCGCGCTCCGTGCATCAAGTATTTAGTCGCCTATTACCTGCAGCTAACATGAATAATCAAACAGGGCGACCATTTGACTGGCAGATGAACGTTATTCGTTCAAAAGAACTCAATGCTTGGGCAATGCCCGGTGGAAAAATGGTGGTATATAGCGGGCTAGTAGAAAATTTACATCTTACAGACGATGAGCTTGCCGCAGTGATTGGTCATGAAATGACGCATGCGATACGCGAGCACAGTAAAGCTCAAATTGGGCAACAACTGCTTACAGGAATAGGTATGCAGATTGGAGGTAATATTCTTGCCAATCAGACTAATATTGACCCACAGATGCTGAATGTAGGTCAATCGCTTCTCTCGGAATACGGTATTGATAAACCCTTCAGTCGGCAGCATGAAACCGAAGCAGATATTGGCGGACTTATGATGATGGCTGCTGCCGGCTACAACCCTCAAGCTGCATTAAGTGTTTGGCAAAAAATGGGGCAAGCAGGAGGGGGGAGTATTCCTACATTCCTTTCTACTCACCCGAGTGGTTCGGAGCGTATAGCCGTCTTACAACAATATATGCCACAAGCTATGGCTATTTATCAACAAAGTCGAAGGGCTTTTTGAATATAAATTCCTACACATCAACTGAGTTCACTTCGTCATATTCTTGCTGACTCACACCTTCAAACCATATTGCATTACCTGCAGTAATGGCAATATGAGTAAACCAAGAATCTTTTGTCGCACCATGCCAATGCTTAACCGACTCTTTAATTACGATAACATCGCCTGCTTTCAGGCGTTGTGCAGGTTTACCTTCTTCTTGGAAAAAACCTTCCCCCGCTGTAACCAACAAAATCTGGTAACCATTTTCGTGACAATGCCAATTATTGCGACAACCCAGCTCAAAGGTAACGTTCGCTACATTCACTTGTTTATCTGGAGAAGCTGCTAACATGGCAAGATACGAATCTCCAATAAAAAAATCTTTGTAATCAACATTTAAGTCACCAATAGGGAAAATGGCTTGTTCTTGATAAGCCTTATTCATCATTTTTTACTCCTTAAGATTTATGAAAAATAAAAGAAATATAACCACTTGATGCGTTTTGTTTTCTTGAAAAAAGAGGGAATAATACTCCTTACTACTAGGTTCACTTGAAATACACTCACTTGAGACAGCGCCGAGCCTTTCATTTTCTTGATAATCCGCTTTGGATGTAATTTTTTATTACTTAAATGATTTCTTCAGGCATGCCGTTGCTACTTGTCGTAGATCTTTCTCTAGAATAACAAATTTAGAATTTCTTACTGTAATGCAGTGAAGATACTAATTTCTTTCGATTAAACGGTTTGATTGGCTGAAAAATATAATAGCGGTTATCAGGTCAAAATCGCTATTGAGTTTGCCTGATAACCCTTGCGCGATGCTTATTAGAAAACCGACAATACCGGATGCGGAACGTAAGGCGCTTCCAATGCGGCAATTTCTTCAGGGGTCAGCACCACATCCAATGCCGCAACCGCTTCTTCGACA